>NZ_JBFRGA010000117.1:0-11036 GCF_052115105.1 Chryseobacterium sp. 2TAF14 | reverse complement strand
GGTTAGAGCCTGTTTAAATTTATTGGAAAAACGCAAAGACGCAAGATTTGATAAAAGTTCTCTGTTTTTAAAACGCAAGGAGAAAATCAAAGATTTTCTTTTATAATGCTGATCAATTTTATCGAAGATAAAATCCTTGTGCCTTAAAGCGTACTATCGTTAAACAATTTTGCGCCTTTGCGAAAAACCAATTATGAAATTCATATTTATTAATTTTTAAACAGGCTCTTCTTTGCGATAATTTTTTAATCGCATTGGTTATTTATTTCTATCGCACAGACAGACAGTTTTTTTTCAATTCTGATTTTTTATTTTAAGATAAACGAAGCCGCTTTGTTTTACCTGTTGTGAATTTAGACTTAGTATTTCATATATAAGTGTTAACGTCTTTGTTTAACTTAAAAATATGGAGAATTATATAAAAAAATCTTTGTTTTACTTTGCGATAATTTTTAATCACATTGGTTATTTATTTCTATCGCACAGCAGACAGGTTTTTTCAATTCTGATTTTTTATTTTAAGATAAACGAAGCCGCTTTGCTTATGTGAGGTAAAACAGAAAATAGTATTTTGTTGTTAAGTGTAACGCAGTTATTACCTTTACCTATCCCGTATCACCTGCATAGCAAACAGATGGTTTTGCGAAGGTTACAGGAAGTTTTGGGGAAATTATAGATGAATTTGCACATCAGGCAGCTCCCGATGAGAAAGGTATAGATAAACATGCGGATAAGTCAGATGTATTTGCAAAACAAGCAGATGGTTATGCGAAGTATGCAGATCACTTTGCATGTATGACAGGTGCATCTGCACAACTGACAGACGGCTTTGCATAACTGACAGATGGCATTGCGAAGGTTACAGGAAGTTTTGAGGATATTGCAGATGTATTTGCAAAACAAGCAGATGGTTATGCGAAGCCTGCAGATCACTTTGCATGTATGACAGGTGCATCTGCACAGCTGACAGATGGCTTTGCATAACTGACAGATGATTTTGCATAACTGACAGATGGCTTTGCGAAGGTTACAGGAAGTTAACCACGAAGCGCACTAAAGATTTCACGAAGAACTCCATAGTTGTGAGCTTTGTGAATAACCTTAGTGTACGTTGTGGTAAAAAAATAATCATAATTACAGTAAAGAGTTTTTAATTATAGCATATTTCGGACAATCAGAAAATATGACAATGAATTGTATTTATTAAATAAATTACCCATTATTTCTACAATTAAGATTAAATTTGGGGGGTCAATAAAAACGGAATATAATGCAAAATAAGATCTGGCTTTCTTCCCCACACATGGGCGGAAACGAGCAAAAATATGTTAACGAGGCATTCGAAGCAAATTGGGTAGCACCTTTGGGACCTAATGTAGACGGTTTTGAAAAAGATTTGGAATCTTTTTTAAATCAGGATGTAAAAGTAGCAGCACTTTCAGCAGGTACAGCTGCAATACATTTGGCATTAATTGAATGTGGCGTTGAATATGGTGATGAGGTAATCTGTCAGTCGATGACATTTTCTGCCTCTGCAAATCCTATCGCTTACTGTGGAGCGACGCCGGTTTTTATTGATTCTGAAAAAGATACCTGGAATATGTGTCCGGTTGCTTTGGAAGAAGCAATTCAGGATAGAATTTCAAAAGGCAAAAAGCCAAAAGCAATTATTGTGGTTCATCTTTATGGAATGCCTGCAAAAATGGAAGACATTGTGGCAATTGCCAAAAAACATGAAATTCCTGTCATTGAAGACGCTGCCGAAGCTTTAGGTTCAACTTATAAAGGAAAAGCTTGCGGTACTTTCGGACGCTTCGGGATTTTGTCTTTCAACGGAAACAAGATTATCACCACTTCAGGAGGTGGAGCTTTGGTTTGCCATACCCAGGAAGATAAGGACAAAGCTGTGTTTCTATCGACACAAGCGAGAGATAATGCTCCTCATTATCAGCATTCTCATATAGGGTTTAATTATAGAATGAGCAATATTGTTGCAGGAATCGGCCGTGGACAAATGGAAGTTTTAAACGATAGAGTAGAAGCGCGCAGAAAAATGCATGATTTTTATGTTGATATTTTTAAAAATATTGATGGAGTAGAAGTTTTTTCTGAACCTGGTCAAGACTATTATTCCAATCATTGGTTATCTGCAATTGTAATTGATGAAAAGATAACCGGGAAAAATCGTGAAGATTTAAGGTTGGCTTTTCTTGAAGATAATATAGAATCCAGACCTTTGTGGAAGCCGATGCATTTGCAGCCTGTTTTTGCAGATGCTCCTTACTACGGAACAAATGTGGCAGAAAAATTATTTGATGATGGATTGTGCCTTCCTTCCGGGTCTAACCTTTCTGATAGTGACAGAGAAAGAATTAAAAAAGTGATTACAAAATTTTTCATTAGTTAAAAAAAAAGTTTAGTAAATAAATATACTATATTCAAAATCCTGAGAGAATTCTCGGGATTTCGAATTTGTTAAAACAATTTTATGTATATAATAATTTTATTTCTAAATAGATTGTTATAAAAATTTTAAATGATTTTCTTAAAGTAGAAATACTCGTATATTTACAGGTTTAAAACAAATGGTATAAGTTTTACTGATCAATGTTTTAATAAACCACAATAGAAAATGAAAATATACAACGTGATATTATCCGGAGGTGTAGGAAGCAGGCTTTGGCCACTTTCACGAAAACAACACCCAAAACAGTTTTTGAAATTATTTTCAGGTAAAGCTCTTTTTGAATTAACAGCAGAACGTAATCAGAAAGTTGTGGATCAAATTATGGTTGTAGGAAATACAGATCATATTGAATGGAGTAAACGGCTATTAAACGATATTTCTTTACCAAAAACTTTTATTGTTATATTGAGTATGAAGGTAAAGATGTACTTTCATTCAGAGAAAAACCAAATACGGAAACTGCTCAGGAATTTTTAGAAAGAGGAACTTTTCTTTGGAATTCCGGAATGTTCTGTTTTAAAGCAGGAGTACTTTTAGAAGAATTAAAAAACTATCAACCTGAAGTATTTGATAAATGCAATGAAGCATGGAAAACATCAGAAAATCAGTGCTTAAATATGGAAGCATCGCTTCAGATTCCTTCTATAAGTATTGATTATGCAGTGATGGAAAGATCAAAAAAAATAAAAGTTGTTCCTGCACATTTTAGATGGAATGATCTGGGATCTTTCGAATCTTTATATGATTATTTACGCTCTACAGGTCATCCTGTTGATGAAAATGGAAATATGGTCATCGGAACGGAAATATTTACAGCTTTTGTAGGACTTAAAGATTCTATTTTGGTGCATACTAAAGATGCACTGCTGATTCTTCATAAAGAAAAATCACAAGATGTAAAGAAAGTGTATAATCAGCTTGAAAAATATCAATCTATTTTAAGATAATTAAATCGAAAAAAAAATGATTTCAAAAGAATCTAAAATATATATAGCAGGACACCGAGGGATGGTGGGTTCTGCAATTTGGAGACAGCTATCAGAACAAGGATATACTAATTTAATTGGTTTAACCAGTAATGAATTGGATCTTAAAGACCAAAAAGCAGTAACAGAATTTTTTGCCACTAAAAGACCAGATGTGGTGATCGATGCTGCTGCAAAAGTTGGAGGTATTTTAGCCAACAATACATTTCCGTATCAGTTTTTGATGGAAAATATGCAGATTCAAAATAACCTAATTGACGCTTCATTGAAAAATGATGTCGAAAAGTTTATTTTCTTGGGTTCATCTTGTATTTATCCTAAATTAGCGCCACAACCATTGAAAGAAGAATATTTATTAACAGATTCTTTGGAACCCACCAACGAATGGTATGCTGTTGCTAAAATTACAGGTATTAAAACCTGCGAAGCAATCAGAAAACAATTTGATAAAGATTATGTTTCTTTAATGCCGACTAATCTGTATGGTACACATGATAATTTTGATTTAAATACATCTCATGTTTTGCCTGCAATGATCAGGAAATTTCATGAAGCAAAGGAAAATGGTAATGCGCCCGTAACATTATGGGGATCTGGAACTCCTATGAGAGAATTTCTTTTTGTGGATGATATGGCGGCTTCTGTAATTTTTGCTTTAGAAAACAGGCTTCCGGAACATTTATATAATGTAGGAACCGGAGTAGATTTAACGATTAAAGATTTAGCAGAATTAATTCAGAAAGTGACAGGACATACAGGAGAAATTCTTTGGGATTCAGAAAAACCGGATGGAACTCCAAGAAAATTAATGGATGTATCAAAAATGCACGAATTAGGTTGGAAGCATAAGGTAGAGCTTGAAGCTGGAATTACCAAAACCTATCATTGGTTTTTAGAAAATATCAACAGTTTCAAACAGGTAAAGATGTCCTGATRAAATATTGGTCATCAATTATCAATCATCAATCATCAAACATCACTTATAGAAAACATACATCACGAAGATGAAAACAGCATTAATAACAGGAGTTACCGGTCAGGACGGTTCATATTTAGCAGAGCTTTTATTAGAGAAAGGATATAGAGTCCATGGTATTAAAAGAAGAGCTTCTTCGTTCAATACTCAGAGAATTGATCATTTATATCAGGATCAGCATGAGCAAAATGTAAATTTCACATTGCATTATGGTGATTTAACAGACTCTATGAATATTATAAGAATTATTCAAGAGGTACAGCCAGATGAAATATATAATTTGGGGGCAATGTCACATGTAAAAGTTTCTTTTGACTCTCCTGAATATGTTGCTAATGTCGACGGAATCGGGACTCTAAGGATTCTTGAAGCTGTTCGTATTCTTGGTTTGGAAAATAAGACCAAAATTTACCAGGCTTCTACCTCTGAATTATATGGCGGATTAGCTGAAAATAAAAATGCAGCAGGTTTTTATGATGAAAATTCTCCATTTTATCCTCGTTCACCTTACGGGGCTGCAAAAATCTATGGTTTTTGGATAACTAAAAATTATCGTGAAGCTTATGGTATGTTTGCTTGCAATGGTATTTTATTTAACCATGAATCGCCAAGAAGAGGAGAAACTTTTGTAACCCGTAAAATTACAATGGCTACTGCTGCAATTGCCAAAGGGAAACAAGAATGTCTTTATTTAGGAAATCTAAATGCACTTCGTGATTGGGGACATGCTAAAGATTATGTTGAAGCAATGTGGAGAATTCTCCAACAGGATAAACCCGATGATTTTGTAATTGCAACAGGTGTTACAACATCAGTAAGAGATTTTGTACGTATGGCATTTGATGAAATTGGTGTAAAATTGGTTTTTGAGGGTGAAAACGAAAATGAAGTAGCTAAAGTTGTAGCATGCAATAACCCGTTGTATCAATTAGAAATTGGTAAAACCGTAGTTTCTGTAGATCCGGAATATTATAGACCTACTGAGGTAAACCTTTTGATTGGTGATCCTACAAAATCTAAAACACAATTAGGATGGAAGCCACAATATGATCTTCAGACTTTGGTAAAGGAAATGATTGAAAGCGATTTGAAATTAAATTAACATATTCTTTTAGATTTTAGCTTTCTGATAGTGACAGAGAAAGAATTGAAAAAATAATCAGAAAATTTTTCTCTTAACTTATCCCAAAATATTTCTGCTTTTCAAAAATTAAGTAAAATTAATATTTGAATAAAAATAAAAAACTGCTTATTCTCGTATGAAGATGAGCAGTTTTTTTTATTGACTATCAGTTTTTTATATGATTAGCAGGAATGTTTTAACCACATACAATATACCTGAAATCATAATTTCAAAATCCTCATTTATAGAAACTCAACTTCTTTTCTTATATTTACGCTTCAGTTTGATTACAGTGAAAAAAAACCTATGGTGGAAAGATTTTATGGACTACGGATTAAGTTTCGCAGTAATTTTACTTATTCTCCCTGTTTTTTTTGTTTTAATGATTTTGGTGTCTTTTGATACCGGGTTTTCTCCTGTTTTCAGACAAGAAAGAGTAGGAAAATACGGTAAGATTTTCGTGATTTATAAATTCAGGACCTATCATATTAAAACACATACGAAATCCTCTTTTGGTAAATGGATGAGAAAAACAAAGCTGGATGAGCTACCCCAGCTTTTCAACATTCTTAAAGGAGATATGTCTTTAGTAGGACCGAGACCGGACATTCCCGGGTATTATGATAAACTGGAGAACGAAGACCGGTTGATCCTTAATTTAAAACCGGGATTAACGAGTGAAGCCGGAATTAAATATAGAGACGAAGAAGAAATTTTAAATCAACAGAAAGATCCGTTGAAATATAACGATGAGGTTCTTTTTCCGGAAAAAGTGAAAATGAATCTTGAATATTATCATCGGCTTTCTTTTAAAAATGATATGTATATTTTGCTTAAAACTTTTTCTGTTTTAAGATAATGATGCAGTATAATTATGAAGTTTACAGAAAAATTTTTATCAAGAGTACTTTTGATAGCCGTTGTATTTTTATTAGTGAAAATAAAAGCGCAACAAACAGAAATTAAGCTGAATGGAGCTTTTGTACCATTAACAATGCTGAATGTTGCTGTTGAAAAGCCAATTCATAAAAAGTTTTCAATGCAAGCCGAAGTTTTCATATCACCATGGAAATCTCTTTACGGAAAAAACATGCAGTTTTATATGGGAACTGTAGAAGGACGTTATTATTTTGATGAAGTAATGAAAAAATGGTATATTGGTGCTTATGGTTCTGTTGTGGCATTTAACATTCAGAAATGGAATTACCTGAGATCTGCTATAGTGTATGACGACAATGGCAATCCTGAATTGATGGAAAACGGAAATATAAGATCAACCGAAAGATATCAAAAAGGTTTGGCTTTTATTTTTGGAGTAAGCGGTGGATATCATTTTACAATAAACGATAGGTTGGGATTAGATATTTATGCCGGAATCGGAGCTACACAGTCATTATACAAAGGTTACTATAAAGATAATAACGAGCGTTATGACAATGCTGAAAACTGGAATAAAAGCGGAGAGGTGATCCCGACACGTGGTGGATTGATGATAACGTATAAATTAAAGTAAATTTTATCTCTTTTTTTAATAATTTGCAATTTTTACGGAATAAAAAAGACAAATGATAATAACCGGTCAATGATGATAAATGAAAATCTGCAAGATTATATAAAATGACATAATCACTACCGTGAATTTATAAAATATAGATATATTTGCAAGGTTTAAAATAAAATAAATAAAAAATAATCCTAATTCTCAATTAATCCAAAGCATGGATAGCAAAAATAATAAAGAAATTAATTTTAAAGAACTTATTAATCCTTATCTTAAAAACTGGAAGTATTTCGTAGGAATGGTTTTTATTATGGGATTATTGGCTTTTTTCTATATAAAAACTAAAGTTCCTATTTACAAAGCTCAAACTACTGTATTCATTAAAGATGCCAAAAAAATGAGCCCGGGAGGTGATATGAGTATGCTTCAGGGATTAGGCGGTTTAACAGGGATGGGAACTAATAGTATTGAAAATGAGGTTGGCGTTTTTGAATCTAAAACAATCGTGGAGGATGCTTTGAGAGAGCATAATTTTCAGACTCCAATTTATGCAAGGCAAACATTCAAGAGTATAGAGTTATATGGAGCTACAAGTCCGTATATAATACATGTTGTGCAGGAAAAAAAAGATGTTGATTTACCGGAAAAACCAATATCCATTAAAACCAAAGGGTCAGAAATTATTTTATCTTCAGACGAATGGAAGAAAGATATTGTAACTTCTTTTAATAAAACTACGAGCTTGCCTTTCGCTGTGATCATGATCAGCAAAAATCCCGTTTTTAAACCGTCTCCTAAGACAAAAATGGATGATATTTTCTTCTATTACAATACTTTTGAAAGTACTGTTAATGGTTTTCAAGAAAGCCTTACGGTAGATTTACTTGATAAAGATGGTACAATAATTACTCTAACTGTAGATTTTGAAAATAAAGAAAAGGCAAAAGATTTTCTTAACAGTTTAGTAAGAGAGTATAATATCTATGCTATAAATGATAAAAATATTGAATCGAAAAGAACCAAAGATTTTATTGATAAAAGAATAACGATTATTTCAAAAGAATTAGGGGATGTAGAAACTCAGAAAGAGGGATATAAATCTAGTAATAATATTGTTGACTTACCTTCAGAAGCACGAATAAATCTTCAGTTGAAAGAACAGAGTAAAGCTGCGATACTGGACTTGGGAACTCAGCTGGAACTAAATAAAATTTTACAAAATACCTTAAACAGAAAGGGTACAGGCGATGTATTGCCTCTTAACATAGGTCTTGAAAACGAAGCAGCCGGAAAAGCTATCCAAGAGTATAATGCTCTGGTTTTACAAAGAAATAAATATCTACAGGAAGCTACACCCGACAACCCGGTTGTAAAAAATATAGACAAGCAGATCCAGGAGATGAAATCTTCTTTAGGAGAAACTTTGCAAAAAAATGTAACTTCTTTACAGTTAGCGAAAGCCAAAGTTGAAACTCAATTAGGTGGATCTGAAACTATTATTAGCAAAATTCCTGGTCAGGAAAAACTTTTCAGAAGTATTGAAAGACAGCAGCAAATAAAAGAAAGTCTCTATTTATTGCTATTACAGAAAAGAGAAGAAGCGGCAATAAGTATGGAAATCGCTTCAGAAAAAGCAAGAGTAATTGATAAAGCATTTGTGTTTCAAAAGCCGATTGCACCAAAAAAGATGGTGATCTTAGCAGCATTTCTGTTATTGGGCTTGCTTATTCCGTTTGGGATTATTTATTTAAAACAAATTTTACAAAGTACAATAATAAACAGAGGGAATATTACAAAGCTTACAAAAGTACCTGTACTTGCAGAAATTCCAAAACTTAAAAACCGAGAAAACCCTTTACTTGCTTTCAATGATGTTTCTCCGATGGCTGAAGCATTCAGAATATTTGTAACCAATTTGAAATTTTTGCTTCCTGTAAAAGATTCACCACAGGTTATTATGATCACCTCTTCTGTTAAAGGAGAAGGAAAGACGTTTATCTCTACCAATTTATCAATCATATTAGCTTCTTCCAGAAATAAAGTATTGGTAATTGGTGCTGATATTAGAAATCCTCAGTTACAACGGTATAATCCCTCAATGAAATCTTCAAAAGGTCTAACAGAGTTTTTGAGTGGTGAAAATTTATCAATCAATGAGATTACATATCCAAGTGGTTATAACGAAAATTGTGATTTTATCTACTCAGGATCAATACCACCGAATCCGACAGATTTATTACAAAACGGAAAATTAGACGAACTTTTATCCATAGTTAAAGAGCAAAATAAATATAAATATATTGTTTTAGATACCGCTCCGCTATTATTGGTAACAGACTCTTTCCTTATTGCAGATAAAAGCGATGCAATCGTATATGTTACAAGATCTGAAGTTACAGAAAAGAGTTATTTAGAGTTTTTAAATCATTCAATTGAAGATAATAAGCTTAAAAATGTCGGAATTGTCTTAAATGGTGTAAAAGAATCTAATTTCGGATATGGAAATAAATTCGGATACGGTTATCAGGCTGAGGGGAAAAAATGGTGGCAGAAATTTTTTTAAAACTGTTTACTAAAACACTTAGCTTTATAAGATTTCAAATCTGAAAAACAAATACGATGAATCTTTCTTCAAAAAAACTTACAGTAAACGCTATTTCGGCAGTCATTCAGGTTGTCTTTACAGCTTTGTTGTATTTTTTTTTATATAAATATTTATTAAGATCCATTGGTGTAGAACAATTAGGAGTTTGGTCGCTAATATTATCATTTTCTTCGATTGCTAACTTGGCTAATATGGGGCTAACTTCAGGATTAGTAAAATTTGTTGCGGAATATATACTAGAAGATGATAAAAGTAAACTAGGTAAACTCATTTTTACTTCAATTTTATCGATGTCCATTTTATTTATATTTCTTAGTTTAGTTATCCTTTCCGGAGCACAATTTTTTTTAGGATATGTAATTGATAAAAAATTTTTAGATATTGCATTAGTAATACTACCATATTCATTAGGCTCTTTGTGTATTAATGCAATAGGAGGCGTGTTTACGTCTGTATTAGAAGGCCATCAGAAAAATTACATCAGAAACTTTATATATATTATATCTGGTATTGTAATGTATGTAGGGACTATTTTATTAACGCCGTTATACCAGCTAAAAGGTGTTGCTATTGCACAACTTTTACAATCGGGTTTTATTTTTATAGCAGCCATGATATTTACTATAAAAATTAATCCAAATAATAAAATCCGTCATTGGAAATGGAGTAAACAATCTTTCAAAGAACTATTCAATTATGGCTATAAATTCCAATTGGTTTCTGTATGCCAAATGCTTTATGAACCTGCAACAAAATTATTACTAAGCAAATACGGAGGTTTGGTAACTTTGGGACATTACGAACTTGCAAATAAGGTGGTTAATCAGTTTAGAGCTTTATTGGTCAATGCCAATCAAGTTGTAGTCCCTGTCGTCGCTGAGAAAGCAAAAATGGAGGGAGGTATATTTCTACAAAGTTTTTATACAAAAATGAATCGTATTTTACTCTTATTTTGTTTACCATTATCTACTATCCTTTTTATATGTATACCGTTTATATCTTTGGTATGGATTGGTGAGTACAATTCCGATTTTATTTTTTCCATGGCTGTTTTAACTACTATGACTTTTATGAATGTAATGAACGGACCAGCATATTTCAGTTCTTTAGGAGAAGGAAGACTTAATGTTCTGGTTTTTGTACATATAGGCATAGCAATTATCAATGTTCTGTTAGGTATTTTATTAGGAAAATCATTTGGAGGTTATGGGGTTATTCTGGCATGGGGAATCGCTATTTCTGTTGGAGCTGTTGTTTTGATTTTTACGTATAATCAATCTGTTAAGATTCGCTTTTTTGATGTTTTTCAAAAACAAGAGAGACATCTTTTAATTATTAGTTTAATAATTATTACTACAAACTCATTAATGTATTATTT
>NZ_JBFRGA010000116.1:0-8272 GCF_052115105.1 Chryseobacterium sp. 2TAF14 | reverse complement strand
ATGTGGGATTGATGATTGCGCAAACCGGAAGTGATTTCAGAAATCTTAATGATAAAATAGACTTTACCAACAGAGGAATTGAGTTTGATGATTTTAAAATCAACGATAAAGACGGAAATTCTCTGAACATCGACGGACAGATTTTAACACAAACCTACAGAGATTTTGCATTTAATCTTGATGTGAATGCCAAAGATTTTAAAGTGGTAAATTCTGAAAAATCGAATGATGCGATGATGTACGGAATTTTAGCTATTGATGCAGCATTACAAGTAAGAGGAAATCTTGATCTGCCAAAAGTTGACGGAAGACTGGCGGTTTCAGAGACGACAGATTTTACGTTTGTGCTTCCTCAATCTTCGCCCTCATTGCAGGAAAGAGACGGTATTGTAGAATTTATAGATCAGGATCAGGTTGCTTTGAATAAAACCATCAAAGCTGATTCAATCGACACTCAAAGCCCGATAAAAGGTTTGGATGTGAATGTAAATATTGAATTGAGCAAAGAAGCAAAAATGTCGATCATTATTGATAAAGCCAACGGAGATTTTGTAAAACTTCAGGGTGAAGCAGATCTTACAGGCGGAATTGATCCTTCAGGAAAAACGACTTTAGTCGGTGTCTACCAAGTGGAAAAAGGAAGCTACGAAATGTCTGTAAGCCTCCTGAAAAGGAAATTCGACATCCAGAAAGGAAGTACCATAACCTGGACCGGGGAACCTACAACTGCCAAACTTGATATTACTGCTATTTATAAAACCAACGCTGCACCGATTGATCTTGTAGAGCAGCAGTTTACAGGTAATCCCGCAGATCTTAATCAGTTTAAACAAAGAATTCCGTTTAATACTTTATTGATCCTTAAAGGTGAACTGCTGAAACCTGAAATTTCTTTTGATATTACCACAGAAGAAAAAAACAACGCTGTATCTTCTACCGTAACCGAAACAATAGACGGAAAACTTGCGCAATTGCGACAGGATCAAAACGAGATGAACAAACAGGTTTTTGCTTTGCTTTTACTGAATCGCTTTATTGGTGAAAATCCTTTTGAAAGTAATTCGGGAGTTTCCGCAGAAACTTTGGCAAGACAGAGTGTGAGCAAAATCCTTTCGCAACAGCTTAATAATATTGCAGCAGATCTTATAAAAGGCGTTGACTTAAATTTTGATCTTGAATCTACCGAAGACTATTCTACCGGAACGCAGAATACAAGAACCGATCTGAATGTAGACATTAGCAAAAAACTACTGAATGACCGCCTGAAAGTTACCGTAGGAAGTAATTTCGGATTGGAAGGTGAAGCAAGGCAAAACGAAAACACCACCAATATTGCAGGAGATGTTACCATAGATTACAGCCTTTCAAGAGACGGAAGATATATGTTGAGAGCGTACCGTAAAAATGATTACCAGGTTGCTTTGCAAGGGCAAATCATAGAAACGGGGGTAGGATTTATCATCACTTTGGATTACGATAAATTCAGGGATATTTTCCGGAAATCGAGAAACAACAGAAATAGGGAAAACAGAGAAAATAAAAGAAAACAAGATAATCAAGTCGTAGAATTTAAATAATGAAGAATACGTTTAATACATACTGCAAATATTTTATGGTTTCAGGAATCACTGCGACAATCATTTCTTGCAGCAACACAAAATTTTTAAAAGACGGGCAGCTTCTCTACACCGGAGCCGAAGTTAAAATAGAAAGCGATTCTTTAACGAAGAAAGAAAAATCAGAATTGGAATCGGCGATTAAAGAAAATCTTACCCCAAAACCAAATTCTTCTTTTCTTGGCTTAAGACCAAAACTGTATGCTTATAATGCGACAAAAGAACCAGAAAAAGAAAAAGGCCTGAGATACTGGCTGAAATACAAATTTGGTGAAGAGCCTGTTTTGCTTGGAGATGTCGACAGAGAATTCAACAAAGATATTATCGTTAATTATTCTGAAAACAAAGGCTATTTTAATGCTAAAGCAAAATACGATACGGTTTCAAAAAATAAAAAAGCGCAGGTAATTTACACATTGAATCCGGGAGCGAGATATTTGATCAGCAATGTAAGCTTCCCGCAAGATTCTACGCTTATTAATTCAGAAATTCAGAATTTAAAAGAAAGAACTTTACTTAAAGCAGGAAATCCTTTTGATCTTGATGTTATAAAAAACGAGCGCCAGAGAATTGATGATGGTTTGAAAGATAAAGGTTTTTACTATTTCAGCCCGGATAATATTATCGTTCAGGCAGACAGTACGGTAACAAAAGATCCGAAAGTTGAGCTTATAGTAAAGCTGAAAGATAATACTCCGAAGCTTGCAACTGAGCAATTTACCATCGATAAAGTAGTCGTTTTCCCGAATTACAATCTTCGCGATGCTAAAAAAGGAAAATACAACATCCCGATGAATCCTGATTCTTTGAGAGGATATGAGTACAATGATATTTATGTGGTAGATCCTGATAAAAAATTTAAACCCAGAATTTTTGACCGGGCTTTATACTTCAAAAAAGGAGACATCTACAACAGAAAAGACCACAATTTATCGCTTAATCGACTCATCAGTCTCGGTGTTTTTAAATTTGTAAAAAATGAATTCGTTGTTTCAGATTCTTTAAACCATAAGTTTGATTCGTATTATGTGTTAACTCCGAGAGAGCTTCAGTCTTTACGCTTAGAAGCTTTGGGAAGAACCAATTCTGCCAACTACGCAGGAAGCGAATTAAATTTAAACTGGACGCAGAGAAACTTTTTCCGTGGTGCAGAACAGTTTAAAGCTTCTGTTTATGGCGCATTTGATGTGCAAATCGGAGGTCCTGCCGAAGCCGAAAATATTTTCAGAGCAGGAGCTAATACGCAATTATCGATTCCGAGAATTGTAGCCCCGTTCCGTTTCAATTCTTCAAGTGCTTTTGTGCCGAGAACGAATATTCAGTTAGGTTATGAATTTCAAAATAGAACAACTTTATATACTTTAAATACATTCAATGCATCATTTGGCTATCAATGGAAAGAAAATGTACGTAAAGAACATGAGCTGAAACTTATTGACGTGAGCTACATTGCACCTGCAAATGAAACTCCGAAATTTCTGGCTTTGAAAGAAGGCAATCCATATCTTCAGAGAATTACTGAAAAACAATTAATTTTTGGCCCAACTTATTCTTACACCTACTCCACCACAATGCTTCCCAGAAAAAATACATTCTATTATAAAGGAATGCTTGACTTGGCAGGAAATATTACAGGTCTTGTAACAGGAGCTAATATAAAAGAAGGAAAAGAAAAAACAATTTTCGGGGTTCCTTTCAGTCAATATGCAAAAATTGAAAATGATGTAAGATTCTACCATAAGTTTAATGAGAAAACATCTATCGCTTCAAGGCTTATTGCAGGTGTTGCTATTCCATACGGAAACTCAGAGCACATCCCCTTTTCAAGACAGTTTTTTGTAGGGGGAAGTAACAGTATTCGAGCTTTCCGTGCGAGAACTTTAGGACCCGGAAGTTATGATCCGAGAGGAGAAGATACAAACAGAGCAGTTTTTGATCAATCAGGTGATGTAAAATTAGAATTGAATGCAGAATACAGAGCCAATCTTTATAAATTCTTAAACGTTGCCGCATTTGTAGATGCCGGAAATATCTGGCTGATTAATGATGATATTAATGAAGACGGTGTCAATACAAGACCTGGCGGAAAATTTTCAAAAGATTTTTTAAGCGAAATTGCTGTAGGAGCCGGAGTTGGTTTACGACTCGATTTTTCGATTTTAATTCTGAGACTTGATCTGGCAATGCCTCTGCGAGTTCCTTATTATGAAAAAGGCGATCGATGGACTTTTGACAGAATCAATTTTGGAGATTCAAGCTGGAGAAGAGATAATCTGATTCTGAATATTGCAATCGGATATCCTTTCTAAATGACAAATAGCTTTTAGCTTTTAATTATTGTTTTTAGACTTTTAAATATTCAATAGAAACGGGCTTTAGCCCGTTTTTGTTTTATCACAATCCATAAGGCTTTAGCCAAAACTTATATCTGATGATCCTTTAATAAAAACCAAGCAAAATATTTGATTTTTGTATTCTGAAATTTGCTTTAAGGAATAATCTTTGTGTTAAATACTGCAACAACAATATTTCTTCCTTAATATTGAAGACATTATTGATCACTCAAACCAATCACTCATATTAATATTTTTACTATGCTAAAAGAACTTAAATTTTTCTGGGAAACCGCCAAAGAAACATTTACAGAATGGAATAATTCATCAGCTTCAAATGACTCGGCGAGTTTGGCTTATTATGCCATTTTCTCAATTCCGGGTTTACTGATTATCATTATCTGGATTGCAGGATATTTTTTTGGTGAAGAAGCCATTCGCGGACAAATCAGCACACAGATCAGCGGATTGATGGGACAGGATGTTGCCAAAAGTATTCAGGATATGATTGCAGGAGCGCTCATCGACAAAGAAAATATTTTTATGAAAATTATCGGGATCGGGTCTTTGGTTTACGGTTCTACTACCTTATTTTTCCAGTTGCAGAAATCACTGAATAATCTTTGGGATGTAGAAGCTGCCCCTAAAAAAGCATTGGTAAAATTTCTTTTAGACCGCGCCAATTCATTAGGAATGATCCTGATTTTAGGATTTTTGCTCATGATTACGATGGTTTTGTCTTCATTGATCGGGCTTTTTAATAATTTTATCACGACTTATTTCGGACTCGAAACTTATATCATTGTTGAACTTATTAATTTCGCAGTAGGATTTTTTATCATTGTCGTGCTTTTTGCATTAATGTTTAAAGTACTTCCTGATGTTGAGATCAGCTGGAAATCGGTTTGGAAAGGAGCTTTATTAACAGCAATTTTATTTACTTTAGGTAAATTTTTACTGAGCCTTTACTTCGGTCAATTTAAACCCACTTCAGCATTCGGAACTGCAGGAACGGTGATTTTAATTATGATGTGGATCAATTATTCTTGTATGCTCGTCTTTTTCGGCGCTGAATTTACGAAGGTTTACTCTATAAGAAAAGGCTATAAAATCATTCCTTCAAAACACGCAAAATGGAGCAGTGAAAAATTGTACCGAGACAGCCAAAATGAAAATAATACTTCCAAAGTTTAAAATAAAAATCCTCCCGAAATTTTCAGGAGGATTTATTTTTACATTCTGTTTACCGTTTCTATTCCTAGTAAGCTTAATGATTTTTGTATGGTTCTTGCCGTGAGATTTGATAAATTCAAACGGAATTGTTTTACATTTTCATCTTCCTGATTCAAAATCGGGTTGCTTTGATAGAAAGAATTGTAGGTTTTAACCAAATCATAAACATAATTAGCAACCAAAGCCGGGCTCAAAACTTCTGCTGCTCTTTCTACAACTGCTTTGTAGTTTGCAAGCTGCATGATAAGTTCTTTTTGAGATTGGTTCAGTTCTACCTCAGCAATTTCTCTGTTAAGATAATTTGCTTTAATTAATAACGAATGGATTCGGGCATAGGTATATAAAATAAATGGTCCAGTATTTCCGTTAAAATCAATACTTTCTTTAGGATTGAAAAGCATCTTTTTCTTAGGATCTACTTTCATCATAAAATATTTCAGGGCTCCCATTCCTACACTTTCGTAATTTTTTGCTTTTTCTTCTTCAGACAAATTATCAAGCTTGCCCAGTTCTTCAGCCGCAGATTTTGCAATATCATGCATTTCCTGCATCAGATCATCTGCATCAACTACAGTTCCTTCACGGGATTTCATTTTACCTTCCGGAAGTTCAACCATTCCATAAGATAAATGGTATAATTGGTCTGCCCAGGAATATCCTAATTTTCCTAAAATTTTAAATAAAACCTGGAAATGATAATCCTGCTCGTTCCCTACCGTATAAATTAATTTCTGAATATCGTTTTCTTTAAAACGCTCTACCGCAGTTCCCAAATCCTGGGTCATGTAAACAGAAGTTCCGTCTGAACGAAGCAATAATTTTTGATCTAAACCTTCATCCGTCAAATCGCACCAAACCGAACCGTCTTCTTTCTGGTACAGCACCCCTTTATCTAAACCTTCCTGAATAAGGTCTTTCCCTAAAATATACGTTTTACTTTCGTACTGAACCTGATCAAAATCTACTCCCAATCTTTTATAAGTCTGATTGAAACCTTCATAAACCCAAGAATTCATTTCGTTCCAGAGATTTCTTACTTTTTCATCACCATTTTCCCAGTCTAAAAGCATTTGCTGAGCTTCTTTCATCAAAGGAGCATCTTTTTTAGCCTGCTCTTCAGAAATTCCCTGCACAACTAATTCAGCAACTTCTTTTTTGTAGTTTTTATCAAATTCTACATAATAATTCCCAACGAACTTGTCGCCTTTGATATGATTTGTTTCCGGCGTTTCTCCTTTTCCAAACTTTTCCCAAGCCAACATCGATTTACAGATATGAATTCCTCTGTCATTGATAATCTGGCTTTTTATCACATCATAACCGGCTTCCTTAAGAATCTGAGCAACCGAAAAACCTAAAAGATTATTTCTGATATGCCCTAAATGCAATGGTTTATTGGTATTCGGTGAAGAATATTCTACCATTACGGTTGCATTTTTCTTTTCTATATCTGAAAACTGCCCAGAAACTGTATTAAACTGATCTACGAAGAATTGGTTTTTAACTTTTACATTTAAAAAGCCTTTTACCACGTTAAAGCTTTCCAGCAATTCTGTTTGGGTTGTTAATCCTTCTCCCAACTCTACACCGATGCTTTCAGGATTTTTCTTCAGCTGTTTTACTAAAGGAAAGGTGACGATTGTAAAATCTCCCTCAAATTCAGTTTTATTCTCCTGAATTTCAAGTTTTATTTCTTTCAGCTGGTAAAGATTAAGGATAACCTCTTCCAGTTTTTGTTCTATGATATCTTTAATATTCATTATTCTTCTTTGAAATGCAAATATACGGAAATAAAAAAACCGCACTAAGGCGGTTTTGATATGAATGTTAAAAGAAGTGATTAATTAATGTCCCAGAAAAGCTTGGTAGTAATTTTATCTCCACCGATTGAGGCACCTGCAGCTGCATAATTTGTTGAATTTGTTGTAGCTTCGAGTGCAGGATATTGTAATCTTACAGGAACTTTACCATCGGCATTCTGAATAGCCGTGGAAGGAGCAGATAATTGAGGATAATCTAACCTTCTGTAAAAATTCCAAGATTGTAAGCCTTGATTAAACATGGCAACCCAAGCCTGTTCACCAATAGATTTTTTCCAGTTTGCAGCATCATACGGATGCGTTGTCAAATAAACCGCTGCACCAGTGGCTCCCCATTCATTAAAAGAAGCTGTTACTGCATTATTATATAAAGTTGCTGCTGCTCCTCCAATTCCCCATCTTGCGGAAGCTTCTGCTAAATAAAAAGCAACTTCCGTATAAGTCAAAATATTTCCTGGAGTTGTTGAACTATATGCAAAATTACCTATAGGAGAAAATTCGCCAATTTCACCTGGTGCACCAATTACTTGTCCTAAATACTCATCATCATCATTAAGCTGATAGTATTTTGAAATCCTGTCATCATTTTGTGCTAACATATAATCAACAAGTGTTTTACCTGCAATGAAATCATTTCTTCCACTTAGCTCTAATTCACCATATAAAGGATTGAAATTAGGGGCAGAAGACAAATATCTAAATAGACAGCTTTCGGAGGATGATGATATCACTCCTCCAGTAATTGCAGAACTAACTGTATTCTGGGCTAAAGATGGATTAGAATCTGCTATACCTATTCCTAATTTTAATAGAACTGAATTACCAAATTTCACCCATTTTGTTAAATCGGAATCTTCGAGAGTCGAGTCATAATAAAATATATCTGAAGAGCCAAAACCAGCTCCATTCACATCTATATTAGCAATATCCTGTTTTAATCTAACAATTAAATCTGCATATATATCTGCTCCTTTATCATATTTTGGGAGAGGATATGCTTCATAGTTTAATGATTGAGAGTAAGGAATATCTCCATAAATATCAACCAGAACCTGATAAGTAAAAACTTTCATGATATCCACCATTGCCAGCTGATTTTTTTTGGTAGTTGGCCAAGTTGATAATTCTGTAGCAGTTGGCGTATAGCTTTCAATTGTTTTTTTTGCCTGATCTAAATTTTTTAAAACATTTACATAATTGTCTGTCCAAACATTATTTGATACATTTCTGTTGGTAAAGTTGTAATTACTTTCATCAACATAAGTAGTTT
>NZ_JBFRGA010000115.1:0-8287 GCF_052115105.1 Chryseobacterium sp. 2TAF14 | reverse complement strand
AAAGTATTTTTAGCAAAAAATCCTAAAGATTATAATGAAAATGATTTTGAATTTGAGCAAGTATTAAGAAAATCTGAAATTGAAAACCCCTGGTTTACTATTGATAATCAGAAATATGCTCTGAAACAATGGTCTGAATTGTTGACCCAAAAGAACGTTAATGACTGGCTGCAAAATTATTTACCATCAAAAACATCCAAAAAAGTAGGGTTAATTCTTGCCGGAAATATCCCTTTGGTTGGGTTGCATGATGTGATTTCTGTGATTTTGAGCAATCATATTCCGATGATAAAATTATCTTCAAAAGACCGACTGATGATTCCTTTTCTGCTTAAAAAATGGAAAGAATTTTCAGACGGAGAAATTGAATTTGAATTTGTTGAAAAATTAGAGAATTTCGATGCTGTTATCGCAACTGGAAGTAATAATACAGCGAGATATTTGGAATATTATTTTAAAAACCATTTAAGTATTATCCGAAAAAACAGAACTTCAATTGCTGTTTTGAAAGGCGATGAAACGGAAGAAGAACTGAAATTATTAGCCAACGATATTTTCCAGTATTTTGGATTGGGATGCAGAAATGTTACACGAATTTTCATTCCACAGGATTTTGTAATCGACAGATTGTTTGAGAGTTTCTTAGATTTTAAAGAAATTATCAATCATAATAAATACGCTAATAATTATGATTACAACAGAGCGGTTTACCTTTTAAACCAGGATAAATTCTGGGATAATAATTTTGTGATGCTGAAAGAAGATGAGAAGCTTTTCAGTCCGCTTTCTGTGATTAATTTCAGCAGATATTCTGATTTAGATGAAGTGAAAAAATTTATTGCTGAAAACGAAGAAAATATTCAGTGTATTGTTGCAAAAGATGAGCTGGGAATTGACTCTATTCAACTTGGTGAAGCCCAAAATCCATCATTGAATACTTATGCAGACAATGTGGATACAATGAAGTTTTTAGAGATTATTTAATTTATTTATCTTAAATTAGGTCAGCCAAATTAAAATTATTTAGTATGAAAAAAATATTTGCTGCTTTCGGACTCATTGCCATTTCTTTTTTGTCGGCACAGAATGTGAGTAAAGTAGAAGTTCAGAATCCGCCGATGAATGCTTCTGCTACGATTCCTAAAGATAAAATTGAATTGTACAACCAATCTTTTTCAAAGTTTGTTTCTGCATTGAAATCTAAAGATAAACAAGCGGTTGAATCTCTTATTTCGGATAAGGTGAAGAGTTTGGTCAACGAAAATATGATTCAGAAGCTTTCAGGAGGAATAAGTTTTGAAAGAAAAACAGACGTTTATCAATCAGGCTATCAAAAGCTTTTGGATAATCAGACCTATCCTGCGATTCAGTATAAATATGAAGATGATAAAAATAACCCGCCAAGAGATCTGATTACGGTTATTTTTGAAAATGACGGAAAAATTCTCGGTGTAAAACCGGAATACAGTAAATAAAATTTAATTGTTAGAAAATAAAATTATGAAAACTGATGTTTTGTTATCGCACTCTACCGATTTAGAAATAGGCGATTTTTACAAGAAAACTTATATTCATGTTGCTTTGGCAATATTGGCGTTTGCGGGAGTAGAAGCGTTTTTGTTAAATGTGGTTCCTGAAAAATTGATTTTTATGATGATTGGCCAAAAATACAGTTGGCTACTGGTTTTAGGAGTATTTTGGCTGGGATCTTTTATGGCTACAAAATGGTCTTTATCTCAAAGTAAGTCAACGCAATATGTAGGATTGGGATTATCCGTTTTGTTGTATTCAGTAATCTTTTTACCGATGATTTACATGGCGTTAGGTCAGGATGGAACAGGTAATCTGATCATGCAGGCTGCATCTTTAACCGTTGCCATGTTTGCAGGAATTTCTGCAGTCGCATTTACTTCAAAAAGAGATTTTTCATTTCTTAGAAATATCATTACCATTGGAGGTTTTATTGCTTTAGGATTAATTGTAGCCGGAATGATTTTCGGATTCAACCTTGGACTTTGGTTTTCTGTAGGAATGGTGATTTTAGCTTCTGCTTCAATTCTTTATGAAACAAGTAAATTAAAAGATACTTATGGAACGCAACAATATGTAGGAGCGGCTTTACAGCTTTTTGCATCAATCATGCTATTGTTCTGGTACATTTTGAGAATTTTAATGAGCAGAAGAAGCTAAAAAGAATTATAAATTATGAGTTTTGAATGATGAATTTATCAAAACTTTTATAAACCCAAAAAATCCTGATGTTTTCATCGGGATTTTTATTTTTGTAATTTTTAAACACAAACGGCACTGATTTTTTCACTAATAACACAATTTTTATGATTAATTATTTGTGATAATTCGTGAAAAATATTCGTGGAATTAGTGTTTAAAATTATCAGTGTTAAAACTATTTATCAATCGATCCTAAAACCTTCTGAGCAAAAGAATTCAAAGCATCTTTCTCGCTCATTCCGTTTTGTACATTGGCGTGAACTTCAAGCGCTCCGCAAATATTGGTGATCAATTCTCCGGCAACATTCATATCTTCTTCTGTCGTTCCTCTGAACTCTGTGAAACTTTCTAAAACTTCTAAAGTTTTTTCAAGATTTTCAGGAGTCTGGTTCTGATAAAACTGTCTAATTACTGGTAACTTCATTATGCTAATTCATTAAAAAGATTAATTAAACTTTCTGCCTGGTTAGACTGTACCTGATTTACCAATTCACCATTCTTGAAGATTGCGAAAGTAGGCAAGTTATCCACTTTAGCTAATTTTCTGCTTTCAGGTAATTTTTCTGCATCTACATATAGGAAAGGGATTGCATCGTTTTCAGAAGCTAATTTTTTAAATTTAGGCTTCATAATTCTGCAGTTTCCGCACCATGTTGCTCCGTATTGTACAACTACTTTTTCGTTGTCGCTAACGATATTTTGTAACGTATCTTCTGTTAATTCTGTATACATAAGTTTATTTTTTAGAATAAAAAATAAACAATGTAGCAATCTAATAATTTATCAATGTAACAATGAGATTCTTCACTTCGTTCAGAATGACAGGAATTGCTACATTGTTAGATTGCTACATTGTTAAATTAATTTATTAATTTTTAGCTAAATATTCAGCAGTAGAAGTTCTGTCAGCTTTCATAGCTTCTTTACCTTCTTCCCAGTTTGCAGGGCAAACTTCACCGTGCTTCTGAACGTGAGTATAAGCATCGATTAATCTTAAATATTCTTTTACGTTTCTTCCCAAAGGCATATCATTTACCGACTCGTGGAAAATTTTTCCGGTTTCGTCGATCAGATAAGTTGCTCTGTACGTTACGTTTGAACCTGTGAAAACCTCTTCACCTTCCTCGTTGTATTCGAAATCCTGGTCTACAATTCCTAAAATATTTGCCAGTTGTCTGTGAGTGTCAGCTAAAAGCGGATAAGTAACTCCTTCAATCCCACCGTTGTCTTTTGAAACGTTTAACCATGCAAAGTGCACTTCGTTTGTATCGCAAGAAGCACCGATTACCTTCGTGTTTCTTTTTTCGAATTCACCTAAAGCTTCCTGGAAAGCGTGAAGTTCGGTAGGGCAAACAAAAGTAAAATCTTTTGGATACCAGAATAAAAGTACTTTTTGTTGGTTGTTTGTAGTTTCTTCAAAGATGTTGATTCTAAGATCATCACCCATTTCAGACATTGCGTCAATCGTTACGTTTGGAAATTTTTTACCTACTAAAGACATAATTTTTCTAATTTTTATTTGATTAATTTTACAGTGCAAATATACACAGTTTTATCTATTGAAAAAACAACTGTTGATAAATAAAATCTATAATTGTTTTTAAACAGCGATTAATATTGCAATATTTAACTTCATAAAAATAATAATGAATTAGTATGGAATTTTTTGTTAATTTTGATAATACGAACTAAATTATAATCAATCAAACATTATTGTTATGAAAAATCTAAAAAACCTGTCAAGAAAAGAACTAAAAACAATTAAAGGAGCGGCATCTACATCAAAATGTCCTCCCGGAAAGTATTATTGTCCCGATGCTGATGTTTGTGTTGCGATTAATGAAGAATGCTATATTATCGTACCAGTAATTCCTGTAGGAGAAACATCTCTTTAATTGAGTTCAAAAAAAGTTCTTCCACAAGGAAGAACTTTTTATTTAAACGTTAGTCAGCAAATCTTTAATCCTCCTCATCGCTTCCCTGAGATCTTCTTCAGAAGCAGCATAAGAAAACCGGATGCATTCCGGTCTTCCGAACGAAACTCCGCCTACACAACCTACGTGAGCATTTTCCAAAATAAACATGGCAAAATCATCAGCATCTTTTATTTCAGTTCCGTTTAAAGTTTTTCCTATATAATGAGAAACATCGGGGTAAAAGTAAAAAGCAGCTTTTGGTAAAACAACTTTAAATCCAGGAATTTCTTTCATTAAATCATACACCAGATCTCTTCTTTGCTTAAATGCATCAATCATGTATCTGTATTCGGAAGGATCAGTTTTTAACGCAACAATTGATGCTCTTTGAGCAACCGTATTTGCGCCGCTTGTCATTTGCCCCTGAATTTTTTCGCAAGCTTTAGCCAACCATTCCGGACATGCAGAATAGCCGATTCTCCAGCCTGTCATCGCAAAAGCTTTAGACATCCCGTTAATTACCGCAGTCTGCTCATAAACTTCAGGAAACTGCGCAATAGAAGTTGTTTTAGTTTCGTAATTAATGTATTCGTAGATTTCGTCTGAAATTACGGTTACGTGAGGGTATTTAGCAATCACTTTTGCCAAAGATTTTAGTTCATCATAGGTGTAATATCCACCTGAAGGATTACAGGGCGAGCTGAAAAGGATGGCTTTTGTTTTCTCGTTAATCGCTTCCTCAAGCTGTTCTGCCGTAATTTTAAAATCGGTAACATATGAAGTGGGAAGCATTACGGAATTTCCGCCCATCATTTTGACCATTTCATCATAGCTTACCCAAAAAGGAGTAGGAAGGATTACTTCGTCACCATCATTAATAAGTGCCGCTAAAACATTGATAATTGATTGCTTAGCGCCGTTTGAAACACAGATTTGTGTAGGTTTATAATCGAGTTGATTGTCTCTTTTTAATTTTTCTGAAATTGCCTGACGAAGTTCTAAAAAACCCGGAACAGGAGAGTAGTGACTGTAATTTTCATTGATCGCATCAAATGCTGCCTGTTTAATATTATCGGGAACATCAAAATCGGGTTCGCCTAATGTTAAAGAAATTACATCTATTCCGCTGGCTTTCATCTCTCTGGCTTTGTTTGACATGACGAATGTCTGAGAGTAACCCAACCTGTTTACTCTGTCTGAAAGTTTATTCATGTATTCTTTTTGTCTTTTTAACAAATATATATAAAAACTTAGAGCCTGCTAAAATTTTGTAATACATTTTTTAACATTTATAAAATGAGGATTTCTAAAGAATTAAACTTAAAAATTTTAAGCAAGCTTAGTTTATTGATTTATTAAATCGTTCATAACTAAAGCTGTATCAATTTTACCGAAGATAAAATCTTTGCGCCTTAAAACGTATTATAGTTAAACAATTTTTGCGCCTTTGCGAAAAACCAATCATGAAATTCATATTTATTAATTTTTAAACAGACTCTTAAAATATTTAAATCTTTTGTGCCTTTTGTGGTTAAATAAAAAAGTTTTAAAAAGTAAAAATTTTAAACAGGTTCTAATTTGAATTAGTTGCGAATAAAACTTATTTTTGCTCCTTACAATTACTTTTATGTCGATAGCAATCATTCAAAAATACTTTCCTGACCTTACAGAAAAACAGATTGAGCAGTTTACAAAGCTTGAAAGCCTGTATGGAGAATGGAACGAGAAAATAAACGTTATTTCACGAAAAGACATGGAATCTCTTTACGAAAAGCACATTCTGCATTCTTTAGGCATCGCCAAAATCATGGAATTTGCTCCCGGAACAAAGGTTTTAGACGTGGGAACAGGCGGTGGTTTTCCCGGAGTTCCACTTGCAATTTTGTTTCCTGAAACTCAGTTTACCTTAATAGATTCTATCGGCAAAAAAATTACGGTAGTCAATGCTGTTTCAGAAGGGATTGGCTTAGCAAATCTTACCGCAATTCACGGAAGGGCAGAAAAAGTAAAAGAAAAATTCCATTTCGTAGTGAGTCGTGCCGTTACTCAGATGCCGGAATTTTTAAGATGGCTTAAAGGGAAATTCGAAAAAGAACAGTTTAATGCAAAACATAACGGCGTTTTATATCTGAAAGGCGGAGATCTTGCGGAAGAACTTGCCGGTTTGAAATGCGAGCTTTTCAACCTTAAAAATTACTTCGAAGAAGAGTTTTTTGATACCAAAAAAGTGGTTTATCTTTCAAAAGGTAATTTTAATTCTTAAAATCATAATATTTGGAATTTATTTTTGCTAAATTTATACTTCCAAACGATCAAATCCGATGTCATGAAATCTATATTAAAAATAAGTTTTGCTGCGGCAGTTTTAGGTCTTTTTTCTACTTCTTGTAAAGATGATGATGATTATCAAACGATAGAATCTGTAGACAAAGTAAAGATCGACAGTATAAAAATCGTGAATGATACGATGAGTGTTTTTTCGGTTCAGAGCATAAGAACGTATTCAACATATAATTCAGGCTGTGAAGGATTTTACGGATACGATTATATTCACACCGGGCAATTTGATCGCGATGTAACTGCTTATCAATATTATACGAGCGGTACTTGTACACAGGCACAACACACATCAGCAAACCAGATTAATTTTAGCCCGCAGAAAAAAGGAAATTATACCTTCAGATTCTGGAATGGCAACAGCTGGATTACCAAAACAATTGTAGTAGAATAATGAAGTTTTTTTTAATCGTTTTTTTATTGATTTTCAATATTTTATCGGCTCAGAAAATTAACTGGAGCGAAGATCAGAAGCTTGTTTGGGATAATTTCAAAAGCAAAACCAATAATCTTGGCGGTTCTACGGTTGTAGCTTACACGCATTGCGGCTGGGAATTTTCAGCGATCACATCAAGCGATCCCAAAGTTCCGGTGAAAATAAATATTCAGACTGTTTTTAATGAAAATAAATCATGGAAAGACGTTAAAAGGATTAATGATTACGTGCTTCTTCATGAGCAAAAACATTTTGATATTGCCGAAATTCACGCCAGAAAACTCAGAAAAGAAGTTTCAGAAAAGATAAGAACCACAGCCGATTACAATAAGTTTTTTAAATCAATTTACGCTAAAATTTCTTCCGAATACAAAAACTTTCAGGCCGAATATGACCGCGTAACCGAGCACGGTATGAATAAAGAAAAACAGGCAGAATACAATCTTTTAATTACCGAAGAGCTCGAGAAACTAAAAAACTACCAGAAAACTTGAAATTTCTAAACAAAATTATCGATGAATTATTAATTCAAAATTCTGATTTATCGCAATTTAACATTGTTCTTCCCGGTAAAAGACCCATTGTTTTTATACGACAGATTTTAGAAGAAAATAATTACTCAGGTTTTCTTCCCAATTTTTATACGATCGAAGAGCTCATCATCAGTATCGTAGATCAGCAGACCATTCAGGGAATTTCTCTGTGGCTTTTTGCATTTGATGTTTATAAAAGTCTGAATCTTATTCCAAATGACGATTTTTCTGAATTTTTAAAATGGTTTCCGACGCTTCAGAAAGACTGGGATGATATTTTGAAATTTTCAGATTCTGATGAAGCCGTTCTGCAATATATGTTTGATGAAGAACGGATTAAAGAATGGGCGCAGGATTTGGGTGACGATGACCAAATTCCAAGAAAAAAATTCCTGAATTTCTGGCGGAATATGAATGTTTTTCTTCCTGTTTTAAAGAAAAAATTACAAGAAAAAAACTGGGCAACTCCGGGAATGATTCACGAGTCTGCCAAAGCAAAAATAGAAGAGTTCGCAAAAAACAATACCGAAAATTTCGTTTTCTGTGGCTTTAATGCATTTACTCCTGTTGAAGAAAAACTGGTCAGAAACCTTTTGCAGTGGGATAAAGCGCAATGTTTTTTTCAGGCAGACCGATATTATTTTGATGATGAAAGACAGGAAGCCGGAAAATTCCTCAGAAATCACAAAATGTGGAAAGAATTCAATGACAACAGAGCTTTTAAATGGATTGAGGATGATTTTAAGCAGCCCAAAAACATCAAAGTTTACGAAGTTTCTGGAAATGTAACGCAAACCAAAATTTTACCTGAATTATTTAAGAATATTGATAAT
>NZ_JBFRGA010000114.1:0-14365 GCF_052115105.1 Chryseobacterium sp. 2TAF14 | reverse complement strand
GGTCATCATTGGGCTTGGCTCGTTTGTACCTTCTACTATTTCAGAACTCTGCGGTGGAAGAATATTATTAAAATGATCTACTTTATTAATATCATATTCTTTGACTAATTCTCTATTTTGTTTTTTTTCTAGATGATTTTTTATAATAATGGACTGCATATCAGTATAATTCCTTCTTGTATTTTCCAAATGATTATGCAAACTATTAACTTTATTTTTATTCCGTTTATAGAAGATAGTAAAGAATATGGAAAGGCTAGCTGTACAAAAGGCCAGAATAATAATTATGGAAGTTTTGCCTAGGGATTTATTTTCTTCCGAAACATTTTTTGTCATGAGCTTAGTATACTCCCCATTAATGAATGATGATGTACTGTCTGCTATTTTCTGCGCTGTCGAATCTTGTTTTTTTTTAGTCTGTATTATTTTGCTTAAGTTTTTTGTCGCAAGATAATACTGTTGCCAAGAGTTATTGATTTCATTTTTTAAATTGAGAAAATTAGATTGCTTGCCAATAAGATCCGCTCTATCCAAGTATTTTTTAGCATCTTCAAACTTTTTTGTTTCGATATATACCTGTGCAATTCCACTAAAAATTAATCCTTTTAAAAAATTGTCAGGCATTATTTCGATCAGAGATTCTGCGCTTTTATAACTTTCCAATGATAAATCATAATTTTTTAATTTTAAATGACATAAGCCTTCCAACTGCTTGTTGTTAGCTGAAAGAAAGACTTCATTGTTGCTTGCTAAATCAAAGTACTTTTGTGAAATTTTTACTGATTGAAGAGCCTGAGAATATTGTTTCATTTCAATTCCATAATATGCTTTTTCCTGCATAATAAAGCCCAGCATATTATTCCTTACCGCCAGACTTTCAATTTTAGTTATTGTCTCTTCAGATAGATCAATATATTTTTTTGATTGAGTATTCAAACCTAAGATACGATACTGAGAGGCTAAAAAGCCGTATATTTTAGCTTGCCAAATATACTCATCAGCTTCTTTAACGATTTGTTCAGCTTTCAAAGCATAATTTACCGCTGACGTAATATTTCCGGATTGCTGTTGAAGAGTTGCCGATAACATCAAACTTTTGGCTTGAAGTTTAGCTGTTTTAGAAATTCCATATAAAGAATCAGCAATCATAAGAGCCCTATTAAAATCTTTTTGTGAAGTCTCAAGATATGTTTTGTTATAAATTTGATTGTATTTTTCAATATCTTGACCAAATAAATTGTCTACCATATGTAGTAAAATGACAAATGGCAGTATTGAAAGTTTATTCTTTAAAATCATTTGCTATATCTTTAGTTTCAATTAAATAGATTTTCATTCTA
Organism: Chryseobacterium sp. 2TAF14; assembly: GCF_052115105.1. NCBI lineage: Bacteria > Pseudomonadati > Bacteroidota > Flavobacteriia > Flavobacteriales > Weeksellaceae > Chryseobacterium > Chryseobacterium sp. 2TAF14. Next base: position 13,025 of record NZ_JBFRGA010000114.1, on the reverse strand, counting down.
TCTATATTTTATTTTAAAGCTTTCTTTAGCTTAAGTTCTAATGGAGCAGTTACCGATACGAGACAGACTCATTCTATTAACATTTGCTTACAATTAAAAGCCTTCTCGTTGGAGAAGGCTAAAAACACAAATGATGAAAAAAAATAGCTCGATCGCTATATGCCTTTAATCAATTAATATTCATTATTCCATATATAATAATCATTAATTTTTACAATATTATGCTAACGTTATTGGATTAAGCTTAGCAAAAATAAGTATTAAGTTTAAAATAATCGATATTATGTTTAGTCATATTCGTGAAAATGAGTATTGATAAACTCAATGTAAGTCGCTATTTGTGAATGTTTTATACGCTTTTATGCAGCTCGATTATGAAAAATAAATTAAAAATTTATTGTGGATTTTGCAATTGTAGATTTTCGGTGGTTGATATTTTACAATTTTTAAACTGTGATGTAAGGCTAATAGTTAAGATTTAGGCTCTCTATTTTCCTGAAAACGATCTTTATTTGGTTTGGTTGCCATTTTAAATAGAATTACTATTGCACTGTAAATTTTTTAACACAAACTCTCTATATCAGGGGTCATCAGTTTTTAACGGAGCTGTTGACCTTTTTTAAAAAACAATAATTTAAGAATAAAGGTAAGTAATATCATCTCTCGAAAAGGTAGAACTAAGTCTGATTATAGCTGTTTTTGTTTGATAAAGAAATCTCCTATTAAATATATAATCAGAATCTTACATAGATTTTCTAAGAGTATTAACAAATTATTATGTAAAAGGTGACTTTTCTTTGTAAAATATTTGCCAATTCGTTTAATTCAATCTTCACACATGAAAAATCATTATCGGTTAACGAGAAATTTTAGTTTTAAATTTTGTTTTACATTACTTATTACTGTGCTGTGCAACAATTTGCTATTTGCAGATGGTTCAAAAGACCTTTATCCGGATGGGAAGCTTGGATACCGTGCTTATTTACGCTCAAGCACTATTAAAGATGCTGAACGGTGGCCTTTTCCAACAACAGGTACGCACTATGTATATGCAAAAGAAAATGAAAGAATTACTTTAGCGTCAAGCGCCCAACTTAGTGGGAGTGCAGCAATTATGATGTATAATCCTTCTGGTGTCCTTGTTATCAATAATAATACTGCCGGTCAAATTCCTAATCGAAATCAGGAAAAAAATGGACCTAAACTCTTTGGTGAAAACTCCAGTAGTAAATATACCCCTATATATTATCAGGTCCCAGCTGGAGGTACCGGTATTTATCGTGTAGAATTTTTATCCAGAAATAATAACTCGATCCCAAGTAATACCATCCTGGCAGATGCCGCTTGGACACAAGACAATACGGCTGGTATTTATGCTTGGGATGTATCGGTTATCAACACGACAAATTCTGCATTTATAAGTGGGCGCGTTTATGCAAATCTCCTTAATTTAACGAATGGAAATCTTAATCCAAATGCCAATGGTTTCCGTGGTATTGTTTATGGCTTAACTGATGATGGTTTTATTTATAGAATAAATAATAATGGTAATAATGGATTGTATTTTTCTTTTTTTATCAATAATAACGGTTTTACCAATTCTAGCGGAGTATCAATTTACAAAAGTTTGAATAAGACCGATTTAACGAGCAGTGATGTACAGAATCCAACATCGGCCGATATATCAACTTCAACAACACAGCAGATTACCCATAAAATATTTTATACACTTCCCGATCCAAATCTCCCTGAAACAAGTATTGGTGCAGTCCCAGGAAATAGCACCTGGCTTAAGAGAATACCCATTGTGCCGATAGTTACACAATTGAATACAGAAGGTGTTGAAGGTACTCAGGGTCAGATCAGTTCAAAGGGTGGTTATATTAAATTTAACTCTAACAGACCTGCAAAATATACAATAATCATAAAAAGTAATGCAACTCCTGCGGCTTTTACGGAAAGAATATTGTTAGGGTTTGCGAATGCTAACGCTAACAATATTTTGTGGGATGGAAAAGATGGTTCAGGACAACCTTTACCAGTTGGCACACATCAGGCGGAAATCTCTGTTCAGCTTCAAGGAGCAGAAGTTCACTTTCCATATATTGATATGGAGTATAATAAAAATGGAACAATTATCGAATTATTGAATAAAGATAATCTCTCTCAAGTTGCGTCAAGTACAGTATATTGGAACGATAGTGATATTCAAGCGGTGAATAATGGAAGTATGTCCTCACCAATCAATAATTCGCATCTTCCTCCCGTTAATAGCGCAGGTGTGAACAGTAATGTGAACGGACACATATGGGGTGTAAATGGTACATCAACAGGAGGCCAATTTGGTGATCTCAGATCTATGGATACTTGGGCATTTGTAAAAGGACCGATTTCAACGCAGCCACTACCTATAGTAACACGTATTTCAGATTTGAAGATTTCTCAAGTGGTTGCCGACAAAACAGCAATTGTTCCCGGAGATGTTGTTACTTACTATGTAAAAGCAAAAAATGATGGTCCTAGTGCAGTGAACGGCGCAAAGTTCACTTTTACTCATCCTGTGGGATTTAATCCTCAATCAATTGTATTTGATGGAAAAGGCTGTGGAAACCAGGTAATTGCTGTAACTTATAACGCAACTACCAGAACTTATTCGTCAACACTTGATCTTCCTAACGGTTGTGAAATTGGTTATACGATTATATTAAATGTAACAAATACTGTATTAACAGGAAATCAAACCTTTGCAGCTGGTATTTTACGTCCTAATGATGTTACAGACCCCGATGCAACTAACCCTAATCCGGTAATCCCACCTACTGACGCACAGGCAGAATGTACCAACAATGGCATAGGGGGTAACTGTAATAATGTTAGAACTTCATTACTGTCTTTTACTGCCGCTGCAGTATGTACGGAACAAATTGGAGGTGAGACTTTTACAGCGTCAAATGGCATTTCGAAAACCTTCGCTCAGCCTGCTACAAATAACGGATTTGTTTTTGATATTTACTCTCTTGATAATTCTTTTAATATGATGATTAACGGGGTAAATCTTGCAATATCAGAAATCGAATTTCAGTCAAGCGGTACTCCATCGCCGGGTATCAACGTCCGATTTGCTGATGGTGATTTATATGAGATAAATACTCCTTTTATATATAATTTTTCCGGGACAGCTGCTGCACCATTAATAAGGATAGTGATTAGTCCCGCTGGTACAATTTCAATGTACGGAAGTAAAACAGCAGGTGGAGTACTTTATCCACTTGAGTTATTTAATGGCAATTCACTGAATAATATAATCTGGAATTCATCTGGCAACAATAATATCGTGATAACACAAAATGTGGTTGGTACAACTAATATTACCGGCAGAGGATACGGACAAAATATAGTTCCTTGTGTTTGCTATAATAGTCCCAATACAACAACTGTTGGCATATCTGCTCAACATGGTATTACACTTCTACATAGAGCAGGGGCAACCAATGGCAATTGGCCAATGATCAGAACAGGAGCACATACTGTTTTGGAATCAAATACGAAAGGTTTTGTGATCACCAGAGTATCGACAACTGATCTTATAGCTATAACTCAACCTGTAGATGGTATGATGGTTTATGATACGACTGCGAAATGCTTAAAAATTTATACAATCGATACTGATGTTCCAGCAAATACAGGATGGTCTTGTTTTTCTGTACCTTCTTGTCCATAAAAGCACTGATGATAAGTAAGTCTCAAATCATTTATTACTAAAATTAGACAAATGAAAAAAATATATATAGCTGTATTTACAGCCTTAGTAACAATAGTTAAAGCTCAGATTATTATTGGTGATGCCGTCGGAACTGCACCTGCTAACCAAAAAGATTCTGTGCTTTTAGAATTTGCTGCAGGTCAAAATAAGGGAATGGTTTTACCTTACGTAAGAACAATGCCATCCGCTCCTGCAGAAGGGACCGTTGTATTGGATGCGACTTCAGCTACAGGGGCAAGAGTGAAATATTATAACGGTTCATGGATTGATCTGAGTGGACAGGATGGAAATATTACCTCTGCTTTATCTTCTCAGCCTACACCACTTCAAGCACCGGAATTAGCGGAAGCAAAAGCGATAATAGGAAGTGCTACTACTTCCGCTGATGGAGTCCTTGTTCTTGAATCATCTACCAAAGCTATGGTTTTACCTTCGGTGGAAGATGTACAAAATATCGTTAATCCTGCACCTGGAATGATAGTATATGTAAATAAATCCGGCTCAAAGAGATTAGCGGTTTTTAATGGTACAGTATGGAGCTTCTGGAAGGCTACACCAAATTAGGATTCTGAATCTAGTAGTTGATTATTCGTTTTTAGAACTGTTTATGAAGGAACGGAAAATTGACTAAATATCATTTCATAACGGATTCAATCTTCTAGATAATGCAAAAAATCTATGCACCTGCATATGATATAGTTGTGCCATCAATTTTAATAAATTATCAGCTTTGCTTTCTATTTAATCATTATGTAGTTTGGGAGGCATACTTGTAGAAGTATTTTAATTTAAGTTTTAAGATGTCATTTAATAATTGAGTGATGATATTTGAGCAATTTTATTCAGATCTTTTACAAAGGTGTTCGGAAAACGCACTGCTGAGGTCCCTTGTAGGGACTTGTAATATCGCAATTTTTTTTACCTTTGATGAAAATTAAATTACTAATAAACTCAGGTATAAAAATTTATAATAATAGGCGTTTACTTGCTATAATTACCTTATTTTATGAGATATCAAAATATAAGTTTTTTATTTTCTTTAAAACTCTAATTTAATTTGCAGCAATATTTATTTAATTTTGTGGAAATCCAGATTCTAATTAAACAATCGTGTTACTTTTTTTTTAAGATTGAAAGAAAAACGATTTACTTATATTTGCCTCGCAAAGCAAATTCAAATGTTCAAAAAAGTAATTACTGTATTTATCCTAAGCTGTTGTACGTTTTTTTCTGCCCAACAGATTCGGCCTTCAAAATCATCTGAAATTTACCGCGACCTCAAAATTTTTAAACACTTGCCTAGAGTTTTATACCTTGCGGCTCATCCCGATGATGAAAATACAGGATTACTCTCCTGGTTAATTAACGATCAGAATGTAGAAACGGGTTATCTGTCTTTAACAAGAGGTGATGGTGGACAAAATTTGTTAGGGACTGAACAAGGCGCTGCATTGGGTTTAATCAGAACTCACGAACTTTTAGAAGCAAGAAAGTTAGACGGAGCTCAACAGTTTTTTACTCGCGCGATTGATTTCGGATTTTCTAAAAATACAACCGATACTTTTAAACAATGGGATGCAGACAGTATTACAGCGGATGTCGTTTGGATAATCCGTCAATTCCTTCCGGATGTGATCATTTGTCGTTTTCCTCCGACTGCAGCAGCAGGTCACGGACAACATGCGGCTTCGGCGGTGGTTGCGGAAAAAGCTTTTAAATTGGCGGGTGATAAAAATGCTTTTCCAAATCAATTAAAATATGTCAATGTTTGGCAACCCAAACGTGTCTTGTGGAATACTTTCCGGTTTGGTTCTGTTAATACAACCGCTGAAAATCAACTTAAAGTCACGGTTGGACAATACGATGCACAACTCGGAATGGGCTATGGTGAATTGGCAGGATTAAGCAGAAGTTTACATAAAAGTCAGGGTGCGGGAACACAGTCTGTAGCCGGGATTAAAACTGAATATTTTTCACACGTTGCGGGTGAATCTGCAAAATCAACACTTTTTGACGGAGTGGTCAAAACCTGGACTTCACAGGGAAATCCTGACATTGACCAATCATTAGATGAAATTATTTCTACTTTCAATTTTAATAATCCAGATCAAAGTTTGCCTGCTTTGCTTGCTTTACGCAAAAAAGTTTTGGCATTAAAAGATTTAAATCTGAAAAAAGATAAAATTAAATCTCTTGACCATATTATTTTAAGCTGTGCCGGATTTATGGGCGAAGTGGTTACCAATCAGGCTGAAGCTGTAGCAGGAGAAAGTCATAGTTTTAGATTAAATCTGATTTCAAGAGCGGAAAACCCTGTCATTTTAGAAAATGTAAAATGGTTAAATCAGTCAGAAAATTTCAACAGAAAACTTTCAAAAGATTCTTTAATTACCATTCAACACGATATTCAGATTCCTTCAGATGCAGCGCATTCAGAACCTTACTGGTTAGCAAAACCGGCAAAGGATGCGGCAACTTTCTCTGTTCCCAATGAGACTTTAGTCGGTTTACCCGAAGCAGAATCACAATTAAATGTTTTGCTTGATTTAAAAATCGGCTCAGAGAAATTTCGGGTTAATCTTCCTTTATCTTTCAAAAAATTAGATCCCGTTCGTGGTGATGTTGTCGAAGCTTTAAGAATTGTTCCGGCTTTGGAACTGAAATTTACACAACCTCTTTATTTGGTTAAAGAAAATGAAGATTTGAATGTAAGCTTAAATTTTAAGGTGAATTCCAATAAACAGTTTAATAATGGAAAAATAAACCTGATGTTTAGCAGAGAACGATTAAGCGGCGGTGATTTAAAATCGATCAATGGAAAAGATTTCTCTGTTGATTATGTCATTCCCAAAGCTAAGCTTGCCTCAATAAAATCAAATCAGTTACAATTAGATGCCAATTTTGTTGCAGACGGAGTAACTTATAATAAAAAACAGTTATTAATTCAGTATCCGCATTTATCCTCTTTACAATATTTTGCACCTGCAACGGTAATCGTAATGAAAGGCGATATTCAGTCTAAAGTTAAAAAAGTGGGTTATGTACAAGGAGCAGGAGATTTCACTCCTGAGTTCCTAAGAATTGCAGGTATTCAGGTAGATGTCCTGAAAGACGAAGATTTTTACGGAAACATCAATGAATCTGCAAATGGCAATCAAAACAAACTGTCACAGTATGATGCGATTGTTCTTGGTGTTCGTGCCAATAACACAGAGAAAAAACTGGGTCGCTGGATGCCTTTTTTATGGTCTTATGTAAAAGGTGGAGGTAATTTGGTGATGCAGTATAACACGAATCAGGACACAACGGTTGACCAATTGGGAATGTACAATTTTACGATTGCCAATAAGCGTGTTACCGAAGAAAATGCTGAGGTTAAATTTTTAAATCCCAATCATAAATTATTGAATTATCCAAATAAAATTACCACAAATGATTTTAAAGGCTGGGTTCAGGAGCGCGGTGCTTATTTCCCTGACAAATGGGATGCTAATTATGAGCCGCTTTTTGAAATGCACGATACGGGTGAAGAACCTTTGCAGGGATCAACTTTATATACAAAATACGGCAAGGGTAATTTTATTTATACTCCGTTGGCGTTTTTTAGACAGTTGCCTGCCGGAAATGTTGGAGCGGCACGTTTATTTTTAAACTTTTTATCTGCACAGAAAAACTGATGAACAAACAATTTAAAAATTGGAATATCTCATACATCCTATTAACTGTTGCATTAATAGGTCAGATCGCATTTTATTATTGGTTTACTAAATTCTGGGCATGAGTACGATAGATTGGAGCGTTTTAATTTTTACTCTTGTTGCAGTGGTTGTTTACGGTGTATTGATCGGTCGTGGTCAAAAAAGCAACGAATCTTACCTGAAAGCAGATAATAAAATGCCTTGGTACATTGTGCTTTTAGGGATTATGGCGACGCAGGCAAGTGCGATTACATTTCTTTCTGCGCCGGGACAGGCTTATACAGACGGGATGCGTTTCGTTCAGTATTACTTTGGGTTGCCTTTGGCGATGATTGTGATCTGCATTACTTTCATCCCGATTTTTCAGCGCTTAAATGTTTACACTGCTTACGAATATTTAGAAAACCGTTTTGATAAAAAAACTAGGGTACTGACTTCACTGCTATTTCTTTTTTCGAGAGGTTTATCAACAGGAATCAGCATTTATGCTCCGAGTATTATTTTATCGAGCGTTTTAAACTGGAATATTTATTTAACCAATGTTTTAACAGGCGGGATTTTATTAATTTATACTTATGTTGGCGGAGCAAAAGCGATCGCTCACACCCAAAAATTGCAGTTTTTGATTATTTTGGGAACGATGGCTTTTGCGGGTTATTTGCTTATTCAAAATATGCCGAATGGAATTGGCTTTAACGATGCACTTTATCTTGCAGGAAAATCAGGAAAGCTCAATGTCATCACCACAGAATTCGATTGGAAAGATAAATACAATATCTGGAGCGGAATAATCGGTGGTTTTTTTCTTGCATTGTCTTACTTCGGTACAGATCAGAGTCAGGTTGGGAGGTACATTACAGCGAAAGACAATACCAATGCAAAAATGGGTTTGCTGTTGAACGGACTGGTTAAAATTCCGATGCAGTTTGCAATTCTTTTGATTGGTGCTTTACTTTTCGCATTCTTTTCTCTAAAACCGGCTCCGATTTATTTTAACGAACGTTCTTATCAATATTTAAAGGAAACAAAACCTGAACAGGCTGCCGTTTTCGAAAAAGAGCATCAGGATTTACAATTAAAATTTAATGCAGAATCAAAAGAAATTTTAAAATTAAAAGAAACTGATTCTCCCGAACTTAATAAAACAATTCAGGATTTTAAAAACACACAAACCGAAGTAAAAGCACTTCACGGAAGGGTAGAGGAAGCGATCAATCAATCTAATTTTAATGCAGAGAAAACGGATACCAATTATATTTTCCTGTATTTCGTGAAAAATACTTTGCCTGTTGGGATGATCGGTTTGCTATTTGCCGTCATTTTTCTGGCAAGTTGGGGTTCCATTTCGGCAGCACTGAATTCTCTTGCGGCCTGCTCATTAAAAGATGTTCATTTAATATTTAAAAAAGAAATTCCCAATGATGCAACAGAATTGAAATATAGCCGACTACATACTTTAGCTTGGGGAATTTTCTCAATTGGTGTTGCGATGTTTGCTACTCAAATGGGTTCTCTTATTGAAGCGGTAAATGTATTGGGTTCTCTTTTCTACGGTCCGATATTGGGGATTTTTCTTGTTGCGTTTTACTTTAAAAAAATTAAAGGTCCGAATGTATTTATTGCTGCAATATTATCTGAAATTACGGTCATAGCTGTTTATCAGTTTGATATTGTTTCTTTCCTTTGGCTTAATGTAATTGGCGCAGCAGCAGTCATTATATTTTCTGCAATTGGCTTGTTGTTTTATAAGTCAAAAGCTGTAAATTCGTAAACAAACAACAAACAAAAATATTATGAAAACAATGATTAAATCTGCGACCATGCTTTTTGCAGCAATGACGATTTCAGTAAATGCATTTGCACAGGAAACTAAAAAACCTGCGAGTCCTCCAATGACGGCTACAGGGAAAATTAAAGATGCAAACATTACCATCGCGTACAGCAGTCCTTCTGTGAAAGGACGTACAATCTGGGGTGGTTTAGAAGCATATGATAAAGTTTGGCGTGCGGGAGCCAATGAAGCAACAACGTTCGAAACCGATAAAGACATTACCGTTCAAGGTAAAAAACTTCCTGCAGGAAAATACAGCTTTTTCTTAATCCCTAAAGCTTCCGGAACATGGACTGCCATTTTTAACAAAGAACCAAAACAATGGGGCGCTTATAAATACGAAGAAGCTAAAGATGCTTTACGTGTTGATGTGAAAACAAAAACTTTACCGGCAACACAGGAAGCTTTGGTTTATAAAATAAACAATAAAGGATTCACTATGGATTGGGATAAAATCTCGGTTCCTGTAGAGATAAAGTAGTTTGAATATGAAAATTAAATCCCGTTAATTCGGGATTTTTTTTGTTTAAAATTTTGATATTGTAGAGAAAAAATTTTATTTTTTTGGTTGCTTTAATTTTGAAAACAATATACTGATACAGCTTTATCCAAAATGAGAAATTAATTAGAAATAGTTTTGCATATAAATTTTAACTTAAATCATAAAAAAAGCTGAAGCAAAACTTCAGCTTTTTCATTACACAATTTTTAAAGATTGAATCAAACCGTTTTCCAGTTCAAAATGATACTTTAAAACTGCCGGACTCCCGGGAAAAGTTCCAGAAACTTCTGCTGATAAAATGCGATCATTTTCATTATATTCCAATGGTTTCATAGAAGCTTTATATTCATTGTTGGCTTTTTCTATCCAGTTTTTAATTTCGGCTTTTCCGTTGTGGGTTTTGCCTTCATCGAAGACAATTGCATTTTCGGTAAAACAATCTGCATAGCCATTGCTGTTAAATTCATTTTGTGTTTTCACAAGTTCTGAGATAATGTTTGGTAAATTCATTTTTTGGTATTTTAAAGTTAAATTGTAGGTATTGTTCCGCCATCAATGACGACTTCTGTTCCGGTGAGATAGCCTGCTTTTGGAGAGACAAGAAAGCCGACCAAATCTGCGACTTCTTCTGGTTGTGCAGGTCTTCCGAAAGGAATTCCGCCTAAAGCATTCATAACACTTTGCTGAGCCTCTTCAACAGAAATATTGGAAGTTTTGCTGATCCTTTCCAGCCATACCTGGACATTTTCCGTTTTTATCCAGCCCGGCGAGACAGTAAGTACACGAACACCTTTTGATGCCACTTCATTAGATAAACTTTTGCTGTAATTTCTCAACCCGGCTTTTGCGGCTGCATAAGGCAAAGTAGAATCATATAAAGGTAATTTTCCCTGAATAGATGCGATGTGAATAATAACGCCACTTTTCTGATTTATCATTTGAGGTAAAAACCCTCTGTCCAGCCGAATAGGAGCCAACAAATTAGCTTGTATAGTTGATTCCCAATCTTCATCAGTCAATACTGAAAAACCTCCGGCTGGAGTTTCCGATGAACCAAGGTTGTTCACAAGAATATCTAACCTTCCATAAGTCGAAAGAATTTCATCGACTACTTTTTGTGCGCCTTCTGATTTACTTAAATCGGAAGAAATGAAGTGCAATGTGCTGTTTTCTTTTTCAGGTGCGTTTCTCGCAGTTATAATTACTGTTGCTCCTGCATTGACCAATCTTTCTGCAATAGCTTTTCCTGTTCCTTTGGTTCCGCCGGTTACCAAGGCAATTTTAGCTTGAAGTTCGTTGTTTAATTGATTTGAATTTTCCATTGTTGATTTGTTGATTTCTTTGATACAAATTTCTGAAGTATCACGATTTCAGGCAATAACGGAAAACCGAATTGCATAGGGATAATTTTTTCCCCTATTGTACAATTTGGTACATTGGGCTAAATTTGCTTTATGCATGAAAGAAAAATTCCTTTAAATTTAAATTGTGGACTTGACCTTATTGGTGAAGTTTTGTATGGCAAGTGGAAAATCCGTCTGTTGTGGTTTATCAATCAGGGACATTTGCGTCCCAGTGAATTGCAGCGGAAAATTCCGGATGCTTCAAGGCGTGTTTTGAATATTCAATTAAAAGAGCTTGAAGAACACGAGCTGGTTTCAAAAAAGATTTACGCTCAGGTTCCTCCGAAAGTGGAGTATTACCTTACGGATTTTGGCAAAACCTTAATTCCCGTTATTTCGGCACTCGGATATTGGGGAGATGAGCATGAGGAACGGCTCAGAAGAGTTATACTAAATCGAATGGGAACAGATATTTAGAAGTTAAGATTTATTCTTTTATAAATATTATTTCAACTTACGGATTCTGCTTCCTTATCTTAATAGCTTCAGAAATACAAAAACAACTGCAATAATTTAAACCGATTTTCTTTACTTACAATAATGAATTTATAATGAGATTATTATAAAAAATTAATAAGTGAAATTAAATAATTTTAGGATTAATTAATAATAATACCACTATCGATTGAAGTAGACTTTCTTTTGCATACATTTGTGCAATTTATGAACCCCGAAGATAGTTTAATTAATAAAAGCTTTACCTCTGATTTGATCATTCAGGCTTTGGCTTCCTCTCCCGCACCAACATCTATTTACTCCGGTGAAAATATGATTATACATTTTGCAAATGCAGGAATGTTGGCTTTATGGGGAAAAGATTCGTCTGTAATTGGTAAGCCGTTAATCGAGGCTATTCCTGAACTGGAAGGGCAACCATTCTTAGCAATATTAAAAGAAGTTTGGCACACCGGTCAAACATATTCTGTTTCTGAAGCGCCTGCAAAACTGATAAAAAACGGAAACGAAACACTGGATTATTTTGATTATGAATATAAAGCTCTCAAAGATCACAATAATAAAACATGGTGCATATTAAATACTGCACTTAACGTAACTTCACGCCGCGAATTTTTACAGCAAATAAAAGAAAAGGACGATAAAGAACTTGCTCTAAAAGAGCAAATGGCGGCAACACTTGAAGAGCTGACCCGCACTAACAAAGAACTGAACAGTTCTATAAGACAGCTCGCTTACAGCAGGGAATATATCAGAACTATTATTGAACAGGCTCCTGTCGGGATTGCCATGCTAAAAGGTTCTGAACAAATTATTGAAATCGCAAACCCCACAATTCTTAAAATATGGGGCCGCAAAGAATCTGAAGTAATAGGTTATCCCCATGAAATTGTTCGGCCAGAACTGAAAGGTCAGCCTGTGAATGCTTGGCTTAGAGAAGTTTACCAGACAGGGAAACCAAAGATCAATACCGAGTTTTTAGTAAAATTGCTTCATGAAGATGGCGGTTTAAGGGAAGCTATTGTTAATTCGATATATCAACCGATATTTTCTGAGGACGGGAATATTTCAGGAGTTCTGGTCATTCTTGAAGAAATTACCCAGCAGGTTTTGGAACGAAGAAGAAATGAAAATGATCAGCAAATGCTCGCATTAGCTATAGATGCGGGAGAGCTTGCTACATTTTATTACCAGCCGGCAACAAACCTTTTTTCAGGAAATACGCTTCTCAAAAGCTGGTTTGGACTGTCTTCCGATGAAAATTTAGATCTCTCTGTTGCATTGGATGTAATCCTTCCGGAGGATCGTGACCGGGTAATTGAAGCGATCACTCATGCGCTGAGTAAAGATTCTGACGGTCATTATTTTATAG
>NZ_JBFRGA010000113.1:0-10424 GCF_052115105.1 Chryseobacterium sp. 2TAF14 | reverse complement strand
ACCCTTTCTTGTGCGCTGTTATAATCCATGATATTAATTTTTTAATTGTTTTTATTTAAAGTAATTTTGAATTTCTACTCTCCTTTTCCATCAGTTGTTTTATTTTTTTCTTTTCCCAGTTTTTACCTGTAAAAAGATAAAATGCATATCCCAAAATGCTTATCCCGAAACCCAATAACGGGAACCAAAACCAGTTAAACTCCGGATTTACTTTCAGATTAATAAAAATTAAATAAGGAGAAAGTAAAATACATCCGGTAAGCATAATGTAGAAGGCTTTTATCTCTTTCATCCTGCTTTTTGCAAACTTGTACTGCAGTTTTTCAAGATTATTTTCCATGGCAGATTATTTACTCATGTTTTTTTGCTCTTCCTCCATCAGTTCTCTTATTTTTTTCTCTTCCCAGTTTTTCCCGATTCCGAAAGTGTTTACAGCATGTATCGTAAGACCCAATCCCCAACCCAACATTGGCCAGTAAAACCATAAATGACCCGGTGACGTCAAAAGATTTAAAATCAGTAAAAACGGAATAACAAGGCAATAAGAAGTAAGATTACCGTAAAAACCTTTCAGATCTTTTACTCTTTTTGCTGCTTTTTCGTAGGCAAGATTTTCTTTGTTTAATGATAAATTTTCCATGATTTTTTATTTTTAAAATTAATATTTGTTTGTTTTTCCTGAGTCAAATTTAAATCAAGAATCAATCATGAATCAACTTTATATGACCGAATGGTAGAAAATATCGACTGAACAGCAAAAATCCCGACTCAACGGGAATCGGGATTTTATTTTATCTGCTAATATTTTTTTTAAACTGAAGAACCACAAGAAATACTTAAAAAAAGAATTTCAAAAGTTCATAAAAGTCAGTTTCATTTTTTTTTTATTTTTTTCCATTAATTCTTTAATTTTCTTTTCTTCCCACCGTTTTGCAAAATTGAATCTCGGTAAAAAAACATATAACGCATGAGCAAGAACACCTATTCCCCAAAATATGGCAGTAAAGAAATTTTTAACCTGGAAATAGCTCTCATTTGGCTTTAAATTGATGTAATTAAAATAAACAATCAGAAGGTTTACGGCAACGTATGAAAACAGATGCCCGTAGAAACCCCTTAATCTTTCTACCTGTTTTTTTGCCATCTGGTAATTGATGAAGCAACACCAATACCCCATCCTAAAAGCGGCCACCAAAACCAGTGATACTTATTTTGCGTGTACAAATTCACAAAAATCAGGAAAGGAATAATGGTGCAGTAAGAAATAAGATTTCCGTAAAAGCCTTTAATTTCTTTTACTCTTTTCTTGGCTCTTTCGTAAGCTTTATCCTGATTTTTTGCATCAACCTTCTCGGTGTTTGGCTTTTCAGATAATACCGGAAGCTTTACTTTAAAATAATCTTCTGATTTTTCTATAAAAACATTCTTTTTTGTAAGTAAAGAATAGCGCTGTACAATATTTGCCAAACCAATTCCCGCACTTTCTTTTATCTGTTCACGAATCTGCAGATTATTTTCTATACACAAAGTATCTCCTTCCGTGAAGATCCTGATCAGCAAAGGCTTTGAAGACGTTGCCAAATTATGCTTGATGCAATTTTCCAGAAGCAACTGCAGGGAAAGAGGAACCACAAACTTTCGCAAGTCTCCTTCTTTTATATTAAAAATAAAATTTACACTGTCTTCAAATCTGGTTTTCAGCAAACCGCAATAGGTTTTTGCAAATTCTATTTCGTCTTCAATCGTTACTAACTCTTTATCTTTCTGTTCTAAAACATATCGGTAAATCTTCGACATAGAAGCGGTAAATTTCTGCGCCTGAACAGGATTTTCATCTATTAACGAGCTTAAAACATTTAAAGAATTAAACAAAAAATGCGGATCGAGCTGGTTTTTTAAGCTTTCAAACTGTGCATTGGCTGATTTTGCAATTAATTTTTGCTCTACAACTTCCTTTTTAGAAGATTTTTTGAGTTCTTCCATAAAGCCTTTTGCATGGAGAAAAGCAGAAATAAGCAGTGCAACATTAATGGTAAACCAGTTGATAAAATTGTATTTCCCGGAAAAATATTCTTCTGTAGTTGCCGCTTTCTGAAACACTACAAAATTCATATAATTACAAAAATAGACAAGAATTACGTTTGCTATAAGAATCGTTACAATACTGATAATTGCCCTTTTTGTAGTCGCTTCAGACCAGGGAAATTTTTTATTAAGAATATCATTGATCAATCCGTTTCCGGCTCCCAAAACGAAAGAATACATAAATGAAATAAGCACGGTCAGCAAAAAATTATTTATTGTTTTTTCGCTTGTAAAAGCAAAAAAGAAAAACATTGAGGTTCCGAAAGAGATCCATGCTAATGTTATAAAATTCTTACGTTTCATTGGTCAATATATGCTTTAAGTAATTGTCGGTTTTTAGTTGTCAGTTGATGGTTTAAGAATCGCTTTTTTAATAACGTTTTATAATCTTAAAATTCCTTTCCGCAGCTAAAATACTGGAAAATAGAGTTAAAATTCACTTATTTTACTGGCTGATTGATAAAATATTCAGCTTCTTCTTTTCCCCAATTAGGATCTAAATTTGTTTTCGGCTTAAATGAATTAAACTTTTCCAAAGCGGTTTTAAACAATTCCATTCCTTTGGTTTTGCTTCCTCCGTATTGTTCCGGTGTAAAGTAAATATCTTCCGCTTTTATAAGCGTTACTCTCGGATTGTTTGGGTTAAATTTTTCAGCTTTTGTAAGCTCTTCCTGAGCTTTCATTCCAAAAGTCATGTATCTTTCCTGCGGATTGACCATCATTTTCAGTGAATAAATCATTTTTTGCAGCAAATGAATCTCTGAATTTTCTTTTTCCAAACTTTCTGCAGCATCAACAAATTTTTGAGCCTGATCTGCTG
Organism: Chryseobacterium sp. 2TAF14; assembly: GCF_052115105.1. NCBI lineage: Bacteria > Pseudomonadati > Bacteroidota > Flavobacteriia > Flavobacteriales > Weeksellaceae > Chryseobacterium > Chryseobacterium sp. 2TAF14. Next base: position 7,519 of record NZ_JBFRGA010000113.1, on the reverse strand, counting down.
TTGCATCTAATTCCTGCATTTTTCCTTCTCTCATCAAAACTCTTCCTTTCTGAATATAAGAAAAAGCAGCATAATAATTCGGCAGCCATTTTGTGCTTTCTTTATCTGCAATTCTCTGAAAATCGTTTGCCAAAACCTGGAAATCATCCGGTGTTTTGCAGGTTTCGATCTTCGCAATTTTCTCTGTCATTATTTTTTCATAATTAGCCTGAGCAAAAGATAATAAACTCATACAAGCTAAAACAAAACTTAAAATGTATTTTTTCATAGTTTCTGAAATTTTATTGTTTAATTTTTTTATTAATAACTAATTTTTTTAACGCAAAGTCCACAAAGATTTTTTTAATTGTTTGAAATATTTTTTCGTTCGCAAAGCGTTTCACTCAGCTAAGGTTAAAAATTCTAACGAGTTCAGGCAATAAAATCTTCGATTTTCAAAAACTAATGTGATCTTATCAATTATTTTTAATTAAAACTAATGTGACTAATGTGTTAAAGCTATGTCTCTTTTGACTATGTCGAATCTTCGATTTGCGTTTTTAAAACCAACTCAATCAGTTTCTATATTCATTTTTTTAAAGATTATTATTAATCGCGTCCTGCGTTTTATCAACCCCGAAGCTGATAAACATTCCCACAAAAACAAATGTATTGACCGGCGGAACAACTGTCGAACTTCGGCTTCCGTTTTGTGAAAAATTGTATCCATACACGTTTTTATTTCCTAAAATATTTGAAATACTTAAAACGAAAATAGTAAATGCTTTCGAATCTTTTTTACCAAGATTGGGAAGATAATTAAAGCTTAAATTCAAAGCGTTGTAATCTTTCAGTCTTCCTTCATTTCTTATAATATTTACATCATTTTGTGTTACGATGTCGTAATAAGGGCGACCTTTTGCATAAGTATAAGAAAGGTTGACTCCGGTTTTCCATTCGGGGATAAATCTTTTGGCAACAACTGAAAGCGTGTGTTCTGCCGCAAAATTAGGCTTTAAACTTACAGGATAATTCAGGAAATCTCTTTTAGAATCCAGGAACGAATAACTGATCCAATAATCGATGTTTTCAAAAGTTTTTTTGTCTCTCCAAAATACTTCAAGCCCTTTTGCGAAACCGTTTCCGTTATTATTGAAAGCAGTTTGCACTTGCTGGTTCTGGTCAGAATCCGGAATAATATTCTGGGTTTTAATCAAATCATCATATTTTTTATAAAAAGCCTCAAACCTCAAGCTTCTTCCTTCCGTAGATCGCTGAACCTGAAAAATATAATGCTGAGATTTCTGAAAACCTAATCTTGCCGATGAATTAATGTATTTACTTTCAGGGTTTTGAAAGAACAATCCGTATGCGAAAGAAGTTGTCCAATCTTTTGCTAAACGATAAGCCAAAGCAAAACGTGGGGCAATATTATTTTTATTCAGGTATGAAGAATTTTCTGCTCTTAATCCGATTTTTGCAGACAAATTATTGCTGAAACCTAAATCTGTTTCCACAAAACCGGAAGAGATCAGATCGCGATAATTTTTATTGACTTCTCCGAAATTTAGTTTTTCGTTGGCATAATTCAATTCAAATCCGCCTCTCAAAGCACTTATTTTATTGATTTTTCGGTCGACAACTGCTTTAAAATTGATATAATTTCCGTCATTTAATAATTCTGTTTTTTCCGATTCAACCTGATTGGTTTCCGTAGAAAAATTTAAATCTGACTGATTATAAGAATACGATGCGCTTGTATTAAAAAGATACTTCCCGAATTTTTGCTTAAAAGACAAATTATGATAGGTATTTTCACCTTTTAATCTTACCAAGGCAAAATCATATTCCGGTTCCAGACTTTCGGTTTTTACACCCATTTTATTAGTGTCAAACATTCCGTAATATTTAAAAAATCCGCCTGATTTTGTTTTGATTCTAAAATTGGCATCTGCATTTAAACCTCGTGGCGCATCAATAAAATCGGTATTAAAATTAAAAACTTCCTGCATCAAACCTAAATTTGAATATCCTAAAGTCGCTCCATAAGAATGATTTTTATTTTCACCTAATTTTTGGAAACCTCCGCTTAGAAATATTGGCGAAACCCCGAAATCATAAGAACTCTGGTCTGGAAGATCTACACTTTCGAGCATCAAAGCTCCGGAAAGAGCCTGTCCGTACAAAGCAGAATATCCACCGCTCGAAAAAATATTTCCTTTGAAAAGAGACGTATTAAAACGGTCTCTTCCAGCAATTCCGGGAACCGAACTGGAAAAATAATTATTGATTAAACTTCCGTCCATAAAAATTTTGGTTTCGGTTCCTGTTCCTCCACGAACGAATAAACCTTCGGTTTCCCCTACTTTTTGAACTCCGGGAAGATAAGTTAAAGCGGAAGAAATTTGTCCATCGGCTCCGGCTGTTGTGTAAATATCAATTGGCGTCAATAAAGCGGTCGCTCTCTTTCTGTCGCTCGCTTCGATAGAACCTGCGGAAATCACGACTGCATCGATTTCATTGATCTGCTCTTTTAATTCGGCATTTACAGAAATGTCTTTATCTTCAATTAAAATCGGTTTCTGAATTTCGTTGTATTTGGGATGAATAAAAGTCAATACATGATTTCCTTTTTCAGAAGTTTCAAAAGAGAAATTTCCGTCGGAATCTGTTGTTGCACCGTCGTACGTGTCTTTTAAAGTCACATTAATCTGGCTTATTCCTTTATTTTTAAAAGTCACTTTTCCTGTAATTTTTGTCTGAGAAAAACTCAGCGCAAATGAGAAAAAAGAGATGAGAAAAAATAGTTTTGTTTTCATAGCTGTTTTTAATTCGAATCAAAAATAAGATGAATTTTTACAGCTTTATATTTTTTGTGACTGAACTGTAGAATTTGGAAACTGAACCGCTATTTTTGATTTTATTCAAAAAAAACAGACTCTAAGAACTGTTTAAATTTAAATAATTTATCTCGCAGATTTTGCTGATTAAGCAGATTAATATGTGTAATCTGTGAGGATTATATAAAAATGATTGAAAAAAATTAAAATCATACAGAATTTAAATTAATAAAACTTAAACAGGCTCTAAAAATATCACGCTTTGATTGCTCAATCTTTTTCTAAATCAAGTTCGGTATCAAGATTGATGCTCCTTTATTTAATAATTTCAAAACTTAAGCTATTCTGAAATAGTTTACTAAATTTATGATCACAACATTTAAATATTAATTTATGAAACTACAGACTTTAACATTATTAGCCAGTTGTGCCTTATTTGCAGCATCGTGCAGTACGAGTAAAACCTACAACATTATGGCAAAAAGCGGAACCGAAACCGGCGGAACGGCAAAATTTACCCAAGACGGAAATGAAGTGATTATGGATCTGGAAGTAACAAATCTTACACCCGGAATTCATGCAGTACACATTCACGAAAAAGGCGACTGTTCTGCTCCGGATGCCACTTCTGCGGGAGGACACTGGAATCCTAATAACCATAATCACGGAAAATGGGGCGAAAATCAATTTCACATGGGTGACATCGGAAATCTGGAAGCCGGTGCAGACGGAAAAGCAAAACTTACTTTCAAGACCGATAAATGGTGTCTCGATTGTGTAGATGAATCTAAGAATATTATCGGAAAAGGAATCATCATTCATGCCGATAAAGACGACTTTATGACGCAGCCAACAGGAAATGCAGGCGGAAGAGTGGGATGTGTGGAAATTAAATAATTCCTGTATTCTTAATAAAAAAATTTCGGCGCTCATCTTCGATGAGCGCCGAAATTTTATAAGATATTTAAACTTTAGCCTTCATATCTGCAACGATGTTCATCGCTTCCTGAAGGTAAGAATCTTTTCTAAGGTTTTTGATCCACAATTCAGATTTCTTTTTGAAAACCTCATCCTTTTTCTCTCTTTCGATTTCTGCAGGATACATTTCAAATTTTAATCCGTTATCAAATTTCGTCAGTTTTTTAAACTTTTCAATTTGAGATTTTCTGTGTTTCATCAAGTCATTAAACTTATTGATATTTAAGGTAATGGTTTCTTCTTTATCTAATTGCTCTCTCCATTGAGCTGACTCAAGCAACAATTGATAATTTGCATTTTTTGCCATTCTGTCGTTGCTCGCTTTTTCTAAAGCTTTTACATCAAAATAGCTAAGCTTCTGGAAAGTAGCACTCGGAATTTTATCCCAAGCCAAAGCAAAATCATCATATCTTTCCCCAATTTCTGCATAGGTAAAGAAGTCTTTCATCTGAACATCAGAAACAATTCCTTTTCTTTGGTTTGATTCACCAGTAATTCTGTAGAACTTCTGAATCGTCAGTTTTAAAGATCCGAAATCGTCTTCACTGTTTAAAAATCTGTTCAGATCTACGAAAGTCTGTACCGTTCCTTTACCATAAGACTGAGGCGAACCTACAATAATTGCTCTTCCGTAATCCTGCATTACACCTGCCAAAATCTCGGAAGCTGAAGCCGAAATTTCATTCTGCATAATTACTAAAGGACCCGTCCAGATTGGTGATTCCTGCTTGTTTTTTAACGTCTGGATTTTTCCGTTTCCGTCTTTTACCTGAACATACGGACCTGCATTCATAAATAATCCCATGATGTCCCCAACTTCCGTTAATGAACCACCACCGTTATTTCTAAGGTCTAAAACAATTCCTTCAATATTCTGAGCTTTCAGCTTGATGATTTCGTTTTTGATGTCATCAGAAGCGTTTCTTCCTTTTTCGTCTTCGAAATCTGCATTAAAGCTTGGAAGATTGATGAATCCGTATTTTTTACCGTTTGGAGAATTTACAATGATACTTTTCGCAAAAGTGTCTTCAATAGCCACTTCTTCACGAATCATCGTTACTTCTACAATTGTTTTATCTTTTTTCTGAACCGTTAAAGTAACCGGAGTTCCTTTTTCACCTCTAATTAAACGAACTGCCTCATCAGAAAGCATTCCTACAACGTTTACGTGATCTTCATTAGGTTTAGATTTTACTTTTAAGATCTTATCACCCTCTGAAAGTTTTTTAGATTTCCAAGCCGGCGCTCCGATTGATAAGGCTCCTAAATAAAGGTTTCCTTTTTTCTCCTGGATAATAGCACCGATTCCGATTACTTTTCCTTTAAACTGGGTATCAAAATCTTCTTTATCTTTTGGAGAATAATAATTGGTGTGCGGATCGAAAACTTCTGTATAAGCATTCATATACACCGAAAACCAATCCATTTTTTTTCTTTTTTTGAATCTTGTAAAAGTTTCTTTTACCAAATCTTTTACTTCATCTGTCGCTTTTGTAAGCTTTTGCTGTGGCGAAAGAATTTCAAGTTTGATGGTATCTTTCAGCTTAAATTTCTGTACAGAATCTTTCTTTTCTTTCTGAGCTTCTTCTTTGCTGTTCATCGATTCAATTTCCTGAAGGATATTGTATTTGATGAATTTTTTCCACTCATTATACTGCTCTTTTTGATCTGCAGGAACTTTTTTCAATTTAGATTCTAAAACCAAAGTTTCATCTTCCTCCAAATTAATCGGTTTGCTGAAGATTTCCTGAGTCATTTTATCAATTTCGTCTACTCTCTGATACAATCTGTCGATTGTCAGCTTATAAAACTGCAGATCTCCCTGATTGATATAATCGTCAAGCTTTGTTTCGTGCTTGCCAAATTCATTCATATCAGACTGCAGGAAATATCTTTTTCCGGGATCGATCATTTCAAAATAATGTTTGTAAACATCTTTTGAATAGGCATCATTGATAGGTTTTGGGCTGTAGYGTAAATAAGAAAGAGTATTTTTAACGCTCACCATTATCGTCTGCATTTTCTCATCGTCATTTTTCGGCGAGTTGAAACAAAACATAAGACTTGTTAATGGAATAAAGAGTAGAAATTTATTTAGCTTAAAATTTTTCCACATAAATCTGTAAATATATATTTTATTAAATTCTTTTAAATCATCTAATAAGTAGCGTTTATTAAATGACTGTTACAAACTATCAAATTTAATACCTTATTTACAATTATCAATTAGTTTTAAGTAATTTTGTTTAATCTCATTTACAAAATGAAATTTTTATCAATATTGCAGAGATTAATTAAAAATCGAGCAGTAAATGAATAATATTTACATAATTTCATCTTATTTAAATTATTTTTTGTAAATTTAAATTGATGATTCTCTTACAGCTTGCTGTTAATTGAATTTTATCGTTTATATTAAGAATTTATTCAACACAAATGATGATTCTAATAAGACAAATCTTTATTATAGCTTTGTTTTCTTTTACAAAAATATATTCTCAACCAAGTATTGAAGGTTAGGAAACATTTCACTCGGATTGAAATATTTAGATCTTTATTCTAAAGATTTAAGCCTTATTTATAGAAAAAAGCAGCTGATTTTTTTTGCTGTTGCTTATATAGAGCTTGGAAATTATAAAAAGGGCATTGAGCTATTGAATCAACGCTTATATGATATCCGAAATGATCAGGATCATCAAATTTATATAAAACTTTCAAGAGAACTGGAAACGGCCGCGACATACAATACGAAAGGAGATGCTTTTATTAAATGGTATAAAGATTCGGGTGAAAGCAAATATCTGGATTCTTCGTACCTCAATTACAAAAATGCATATCAAACCATAAAAACTATTCCTGATTTTTCCGGTTATTCACGCACACTCTATTATTTACGAATGGCAAATTTATCTTTACTAAAAAAAAGATATTCCTATGCTCTATCACTATACAATAAGTGTGAAAAAGACTCGCTCTTTATGAGCAAAAACCCTTCAAAAGAAGCGGTCTGGGTTGGCAAAGCAGAAATATATACCAACCTGAAAAAAACCGACTCTGCATTTTACTACATTAATCGATTATACAAAAAAGATAAGACAAAACAATTTTCTTCTGAAAATCTATTGAAAATATACCATTTGCTGAGCATAAATTATGAGAATACAGGAGACAGTAAAATGGCATATAAATTTGCAAAACAAAGTTTATCGGAAATTGATAAAATAAAATCTCAGAATATATCCGGCAATTTGCTTTTGGGACGGCATGAGCAACAGGAAATACAATCTTTTTCGGAAGAAATGCTGAGAAAAGACAAAAGAAAGGTTATTCTTCTGGCAACTTTGTTTATCTTATTTGTGGTAATTGCTTTTGTAAAAATTTACAGAGCATATAAAAAGAAAAAAAAGCTTATTTCGGAATATGAGATTAAACTTTTACATTCGGAAAAAAATACCGGATCTTATATTGATATTGAAAAAAGACTCATCATAAGGATCCTCTCAAAATTAGACCAGCTGGAAAGAAAAAAAAAGTTTTTATCTAATGATTTTAAGCTTACTACAATTGCTAAAGAGCTCAATACAAATACTGCCTATCTGTCTCAAATAATAAATGAATACAAGAAAACATCTTTTTCAGATTACGTGCATGATCTGAGAATTGATTATGTGGTAAAAGAACTGCATAAAAATTCTGTTTTCAGAAATTATACTATTCAAACC
>NZ_JBFRGA010000112.1:0-8479 GCF_052115105.1 Chryseobacterium sp. 2TAF14 | reverse complement strand
CCATCACACCTACTAAAAACAGTATATAAATCATCAATTTTAGAAACACCTAAAAATGTTGAATTATTAAAATTTATTTTATTCTCTGTAATTTGTGTTTTTTCTTGTCCTTTTCCTTTACAATTTATAAGCAAAAATGAAACTATAATTATTAAGATTCTATTTTTCATATGTTGATTAAAATGTTTCAAAGACAGAGTTTTCTTTCCTTTAAAAGTACTATTCTTCACATTTTGTTAAAATGATTGGATTATTACCTTTAAAAGATATTGGATTTATTTTATCTCTTCTGCTTTTATTTACTTCATCATAAAATCCTAACCAATTAAACTCTATTTTTTTATTATTTAATATCTTTATGATTGCAACTTCTTTATCATTGAATATATTTTTTGTTTCTATGTCTTGCATTCCAATACCTTCTACTTCTTTTAATTTATATTTAATAATATTATGATCAGTTGAGTTATCTATTTTTAATAAATGAATATAAAATATATTTGGTTCTACACATATCAAAAGTTCATTACTTGTTTTTATATCTAATCCTCTTGGGTCATCGCAATTAATATTACTCCAATTGCCTTTTAATGAATTATTATTTGATGATGAATTAGTACTTTCTATATTATTTTCATTTATACCTTTTTTTGTACTATTAAAATTTAAATATTCATCATTTAATATACTATAAATAAGAAACTTTCTATTTTCATCTTCTTTTAATAATAAATCTATAATAGTTTTTTCTTCATTTTTTTCATCAAACAAAAAAAAACTAACTCTAAATTCATTTTTATTTTTTAATGGTGTTATTACTAGTGTTTTTTTAATCGTGCTCCAATCATAATCTTGTCCTTTTATAAAGGGGTCGTAATCTAAAATGAGATTATTTTCTTCCGACAAACTGTCCATTCTATTTAGAATGCGAGATGACACATAATTTTCAAGACCTTTTCTGTCTACATTATTGCTATAATATTTTGAATAGAATTCTGTTATTAACTCTTTGCATTTTTCTGTGCTACTTAAAACATTTGAATTCTGTTGCTGATATTGATCTTCATTGCTAATGTAATTTTCTTTTTTCTGTTTACAGTTGATGAATAAACATATTAGCACAATAAATCTTAGTAAAGAATATTTCATAAATTTTATTTTTTATTGCCATCTGAAAATATGATAATCCTTATCTATATAATCATTATGAACTATTATTGAGTTTTGCGTAAAATCTGAAACCCATTGACTTCCTGTCCACATTGAAATGTGTCCCCATTTACGACCTCCAGTTTTATTAAATACTACGATGTCACCCTTTTTAAAATTAGTAATTTTTCCAAGATCAGTAAATCCAATTTTTGGTAGTGCATTTATGTATTGCCATGCATCACCCCAGGATCCAGAAATCCCTCCTGAATTTATTGCTTTTCTTACATAAAGAGCACAATCACCATAAGGTTTCTTAGTTTTAGCGTTGGAAATTATATAATCAACAGCTTTATCTATATCATAACCCTTCTTATTTGGTTTTACAGGAGTATTAGTCGGCTCTCCATCACAACAACTATATCCAAATTCTTTTAAAAATCCTTTTTTCAGATGTAATTCTTTGCTAGGTGCTTTTAGTTCTTCTTGTAAATATTTGTCATAAATCTTTTTAACGTCTTCGTAGGTATAGTCGGAGCTTTGTTGTCCATAAGGAGAATTTGGTAAACTTGCCCAACAAAGACTAGCTATCAATTCAGCTCTTTGTATATCATTTTCTATAATAAATTTAATAATATCACCTTGTTTTCCTTTATATCGCTTTCTCCATTCATCTTTTTTTGAATTTCCAGTATTATAAAAACTATCATATCTATCGGTGGTATAATTATGTTTTAAAATGATTAAACACATTTTATCTTGCGATTCTGGGGTAAAATCAGAAATGCGATATTGTTTCCGATATGCCTTCATCTCATTATATGTAGTCCCCATTATTTGATAAGCGCCTGCTGCATCGGATGAATCATTTATGCGTTTTATATATACCGATATATCTGGGTGCGTACTCCAATCTCTTCCATGATCTTTAATAAATGATTTGCCTCCTACAATTTTTTCGTAACCAGAATCTCCTACAGTATCTTCTTTCACTCTCAACATTCTCAGAAATGCTCGTACTCTAGCTTCACATTCGCAAACACCATTTTCATTAACAGGTTGTTGTATCACATCACTTCCAACTTTCACCGCTCCTGTATAACCAGCCAGTTTTGCAAGTGAACTTCCTTTCTTAAGCTTTGCAGCTGCCATACCTAAATTGCCGTCTGCATCATACAAAACCTTTCCATCGGTATTGTTTTCCTTCACCATTGCATAGACCGTAAGAAGGTTTATTTTATTTCTTATATTATTCCAGACTATTTTTTCTCTTATTACTCCGCTTTTGTCAACTTTTACATTTTTTGCATACAACAGCAACGGGTCTTTCCCAAACACTGAATTTCTAATTTCCAGATATAAATTCTCACTTGGCTTTATTCCCCTTGTATGTGCATAAAAATAGCTGATCTCATCATAATCTACTAAAGTATGCTTCTCTTTTCCGTCAGCACTGCCCAAAATGGCACTGTATATTTCTTTTTTATCCTCTACGTCCAGCTTATAAGATTTAGGAAAATCTTTCCCTTCGCCAATGGCAATAAGCTCAGGCGCCGTAACTTTCGCATAAATCAATCCGTGGCTTCCCGTTTTCCCTTTCATTGAAGAATCTAAAGTTACAGGGATTAATCCCCCATTATAAGATTTTATCGCAATGGTTTTTACAGGATCATCGGTAGGGCCAAGATCATCATCCCACAATACAATATCTATCTTTTCCCCTTCAAGTGCGGTTTGCTCCATCCAGAGATTAATATCCTGTTCCCAGCTCGCTTTTTCTATTTTATTTCCCTGACTGTCAACAAACGTGATATTATTGATGATTGCCTGTATGACATCTACGTTTTTAGTTACTCCTGATCTGCTGTTAATTTTGCATGTTACTGCAAATTTCCCTGCCACTTTTGGGGTAACGGTAACAGATTGTCCTGTTCCGGTCATAAATGGAGCCCGCCAATTAACGGTCTCGTTGGGAAGCAAGTTAGGAAAGATCATTTTGTCTGCTGTCGCTGTCACGGGTTTCCCAACTTTAGGGGTTGCACTGAGTGAGAAACTGACAACATCATTTTCTTTTACTTCAAAATGCCAGTCATCATCTTCTTTTTTAGCTCCTTTCCCATAAGCGTTGGCTGTGATGCTGTAGGCTTCTACTACATATTTTCCTGGTCTTGTCAATTTAAAACCGGGAATCGTAATGCTTTTTCCGGTTCCCAGAGGTTCTCCGTTCAGATTCCATTTTATTTCTGAAGCTTCATCTGAGGGAAGACCAAAATTTTCATCATCTGCCAAAAATTTATACCTCATTTTAGATACAGAAAAAGTCATTGCTGTGCCGGGTCTTATCACCTGAGCAGGATTGGTAATACTTAATACAACATTTCCTTCTGTAATACCAGACATTTCTTTACTGATTTTTTCTCCGGTCTCCGTAGAATATTCTGCAATTATGGTATATTTTGCCCCTTTATTTTTTGGAATTAGGGTTAGTTGTATTCCGGTTTGAACAGCATCAGTAAGAACATTTCCTGCCTCATCCAAAGCGAACATTTTAACTCTTGATTTCTCATCTTCAGTCAGCTGCGGTATGTTGAATTTTGCCTTAAAAACAGATGGAAAATTGTGTCTGAATTTTCTTTGCGCTTTGGCATCTACCCGTGTAGAAAATTCGTTAGTGGTACATTCTATATTGAGAAGCGTGTTTTCTACCACTTCTATGTCAATGGAACAATCAGCATCACATTTATCATATTTCCCTTTTTCAAAATCTGGACTCTTTGGCTTTCCATATCCTTCTACACGATATTTTCCCAGCTGCTCAAAGCTTTGTGAAAACTCTGTTCCAATCTGTTCCCTGATCAAAAAACGGTTTTCTTTGCTTCCCTTGTGATCTGTATATACTACCCAAGAAGTAAGTTGTTTGTTGCCGTTGCTTAGTTGGGCTTCAAACTTTGCCTCTTCTCCTTTCCTTAGATAAATAATGGATTTATCTTTTGAGCTTTTTGCTTTGAATTCCGGTTGGTTCTCTACTTTGGTGACATATATAAAAGTTACCGAAGGGTATTCCGTTTTCTTTTTTGGTTGTTCCACAGCAGGATTTACCATTGCCAGCTCCAGCGGATTGGTATTGTCTGCATGGGCATTGCTAACAGAATCGGTTTGCCCATGTTTATCGATAGTGATTTTCCCACCTGTTGTACATAACAATTCGGAAATCTCAGTAAGTGATTTTTTGCCTTGTACCTGGGTACTTTCATAAGACTTGTTCCATTTGGGAGCTGCAGCTAAAGCACAAGGTAAATTTCCTGAGGAAGATGGTTTTAGAGTACACTTCCCAAAAGTTGCAGCAGGAGGCATAAAGGTTTTGTCATCTTCCGTAGCCAAATATTTTCCCGATTGATCATTAAGCACAATAATATTGTGAGTGGTAACTTGTAAATCTGCAGTTTTGGTTGGATCTTCAGCTTTATCGCAAACGCATTTCGCACCATGTACTACAAAATACTTTCCATCATGTTCGCTTTTGGATGCTTGTTCTTGTTTTTTTTCTTCTTCCTGTTTCTCTTTTTCTTCTTTTTGTTTCTGTTCTTCCTTCTGTTGTTCATTTTTAGATTCATCTTTCGAAGAAGTGTCCCCGTTCAGTATGGCTACTTCATCGGGTGGAGGGGTAAGAAGTGTTGTATTGGCATACAGTGTATTTCCAACCTGATGGTTGAATCCTGCATGTTCGTTATGATAGTCTTTCAGCTTATGCCAGTCTTTTAGCCCAAGCTTTTTTGCAATAGAAGAGTATGTATCTCCTGATTTTACGGTATAAGGAATTGGTTCTGCTGCCATCTTATTGTGTTTTTAACTATTTTTTAGAACTATTTTCTGTTCATAAAGAAAATTATTTTCTATTTCAATTGATATGTTAGTTTCTGAATTTTTTATCCTCCCTGATTCTCCCGTGTATTCTGATTTATGGTAAAAATCTGCAAACAAGGATACATTTTCATCTTTTAAATCTAGAGAATAATCATACTTGTGAGCGTAATGGATAATGTTATCCATCAGTTCTTGAGCGTCTCTTATTTTGGGCTCGTAGAGTAATCGGTTAAGATTTTTATCATATTGTATTTCTCCTCTCCAAATGGAAAACCCGAGGGGTAAAACATTCCATTGGAGTTGGTAAATTTTTCTCTGCTCAAATTTTTGCATTCCTAAGCTAATTACTTTTATAAGATGCAATTGCTTAATGAAGTCTCTTAAATGTTCTTCATCTTTTATAGCATTCATAAAATTATTACGAATATGTGTCGCTCCGTCTCCATGATAAGTATCTTGTAGCGCTTTGTCTACTTTCCTTATTCGCTCTTGGATATCTGCAATATTTACTACAAATAAACGGTATTCTTTTACCCTGCATCTTAAAGGAAATATGGCTTCTGTATATTGATGGGCAATTCCCAGAAATTTGGTGTCTATATTTTCTCCGTTTACTTTAAAGTCAGATCGAACAATCTCCGCATCATATATCGGACTCTTTCCTTTTTCCAAAAAAAGGGTGTAGGTAAGAATAGTTTTATATTCTTGTTCGCCAATTTTCAAAGTACATTTATCTTCGATGGAATAAGTGGAAATAGGTAATATTGAAGGTGGTAACTGCATACAGTCTGATTTTTTACCATTAATTCTTGTTATAACATATTCTAATATTTAGGAAGCTCTTTTTTTAAACAATAATATACCCATAGGGTAATAAAATAATCAGTCTTTTTTTGAGGATAGACCAAATAAATTGTTTAATATTTTAACTCTTTACGATTAAAACCAAACCATTGTGATTGCATATCATTGCATTGATAAACAATTTCATACCTAACAAAATTTTTATCCAAATTCATTTTTCTGTTAACTTCATTAGCTATCTTTAAAGCTTCAGGTTTTAGACTATCCTTTTTACTATTGCATTTTACTTTGTAAATAATTATTCTGTATGTGCAGGTGTCTTTAGGATTTATTATATCGTATTTGGGTTCTCTCCAAACATCTTGTGCCTTACTTGTGCTTTTAATAGAATTGAATAATCTTATTTCTTCTGGTCTTAGTTCTCCATCGCCTGGAGTCGATAGCCAAAAAACCAATACAAAACCATATCTATATACTAAAAAAATCAATAAAGATATTATTGCTGTTATTATAATTTTTTTCTTCATTATTCTTCAGTATAGTATTTATTGTTTTTCTTATCATAAAAGAAGATTTTAGAATTTTTTCTAACTTTTAGAAATATACTATTATGCTTTAAGTCAATTGCAGCATAATTTTTTTGCAGAACAGTATGGGATGTACCTCCGTATCCCATACCACCACTAGGAGTATAATATGTTTTAGTTTCTTGATTAATAAACTGAAAATTCACTAATTCTAAATCCTCGAACCAGTGCCAAACAAATGCTTCTTGCTTTGTATACATATGCCCAAATTTATCTTCATTCGGATTTTTAGCTACAGCAGAAAATTTTACACCATCAATAGTTGGAGCATCATCAAAGTTTTTATACATTAATACTGGATCCCAGTTTATATCTATTTGGAATGTTTTCTCTGGTAAAGTAACTGAGAACCCGGAGACATCTGCAGGAGATAAATGTATTACTTTCTCAATGTTTACTTTTTTTTGATTTATTACACTAATCATACCCTCAGCAAATGCACCACCCATGCTATGAGACACAAACATTATCTTTCTTTTGTTTTCAAAAATTTCTTGATAGAATTTTGAATTTGGATTTGCAAGCCTTTCTTCCGCAAGTTTTTTTCCCATATTAAATCTCTTTTTTCCTCCATCTCCCTTTTCGCCAGCACCATTTATAAAGAGCTCTTTAGTGGTATTATAAAAATATTTTTTTGCACTATTTTTTAGTAAACTTCCCCAATATTTTTCTCCCCATTCTGTACCTGCATAAGGCATACTTTTGTTCCAATAACCACATACATATACTATTAGTGGCTCTTTTTCTTTCACCTTTAAATAATCATTAGAAGTGAAAGGTAAGTCAATATTTTCATTGCTATGACTACATGCGTAAAATAATTCCAATGTTTTGTCTTCTTCATTATTAATCAATTCTGCCAACTTACCCTGTAATTTAATAGATATTACTACCTTATCATTATCATCAATTTTATAGTAATTGATAAAATGATATCCTTTTTCATCATTTCCTACTTCTATCGATTGATTTTTCCCACCTTCTTTTATGTCTGAATCAATTAAGCGGGCTGCTATATTTTTTTCATTTTTGTTTTTCATCTTCACATGAAACCTTACCGTATCACCTAAAAAAGCTTCTTTGATTGGTAAGTCATTTTCATCCGTCCAATATCCTTCATCAAAATATTTGGTAATAGGTTTCCTTTTTACTTCTTTATTCTTATCATATATTAATCCTGGTGACATATTTTGTGCTTTTAATTAAAATAAAAATAACTCTAATAAACTTTAGCTATTTTTAACAAATAAAAATTATAAAAATTCTATTTTTATATATCGTTTGAAAAAATTACTTTCTTTGTAAAAAAATACTGTCCGCTACATATTTCTTACTTAAATCTGAAAATTCATTTATTTTGAAATATTGAAACATGTCAATTTGTTTTTCAATATAACCTTCTTTTTTTAGAATAATATAATTGTTTAGAGGTCGCATTATTTTTCTGTTTGTTTTGTTTCTATAATATTCTGGTCTAATATTTATATTTCCTTTTTTATCGGAAAAATGAAAATATTTATCTTGGACTTTATTTACTGAATCCTTAGTATTTTTCTTTAATAATTGAACTCCTTCCATCGGTTTTTTTGTAATACTGTCATATATTTTCAGTTCGATCGATGGACTGAGATATTCTTTATGTGGAATAAAGCAGGAGCAAAAAGCTACAAGAATAAAAAATAATAATATTTTTTTCATAATATTACTATTTTTGAACACCAAAGTAAACCTAATACATCTTTTTCTGATGCAACATTTCGGTCATAAAAATTATTATTTTTTCGCTCAACATAATAATCGTCAAAATAATATTTCATTAAATCTATTTCGTCAGTAATATTAGGTAAAACACTTTCTTTTTTCACCTTTTGAGTCAATAACGTTGAGGTTCCTTTATGAATATATGAATAGTCATTTTGTCCTCCAAAAGCTTGTAATATTTCGTGTCCAATTTCATGAGCAGCAGTATGTACAAAACTTTCGACATCTTTATTTGTTCCTTCAGATACAGTGATTGGATTACATAATGTAGGATACTTCGTAGATACTTCTTTAAAAATCGCATAAGATTCACC
>NZ_JBFRGA010000111.1:0-11535 GCF_052115105.1 Chryseobacterium sp. 2TAF14 | reverse complement strand
TTATATTCTCATTGTCTTTATTTATACCAGTAATTATTAAAAATGAGAATGTAAAACAACTGTTGTTTTCTTTTAAAAAGAAAGAATATTAAATATTTAGATTTTCATAAAATGTATATACAAGATATTACATATGTATAAATTATTGGAGATAATAAATTTTAAATGGAATAGGTTTAAGACTATTTTTTGGTACAATATTTTTTTCAAAAAAATTGGAAAATATTGTGTTATAATAAA
This sequence comes from Chryseobacterium sp. 2TAF14, assembly GCF_052115105.1. Classification (NCBI taxonomy): domain Bacteria; kingdom Pseudomonadati; phylum Bacteroidota; class Flavobacteriia; order Flavobacteriales; family Weeksellaceae; genus Chryseobacterium; species Chryseobacterium sp. 2TAF14. Next base: position 11,295 of record NZ_JBFRGA010000111.1, on the reverse strand, counting down.
CCCGTTAAAGATTACTCCAGAATCAATTATTTTGGGTGACAGAGTTTCTATAGGGAATAATGCAAGAATTGAAGGCATAAAACACTATGAAGCTGAAAAATTTGATCCGAAAATTATTCTTAATGATGGTGTAACTATTCAACAAAATATACATTTGACTTGTGCAGAATCTATAGAAATTGGTAAAAATACTGCAATTGCAGCCAATGTAACCATAACGGATATTCATCATCCTTATGATGATATTCATTTGCCAATAGAACAACAAAACATAACAACAAAACCTGTATATATAGGAGAAGGGTGTAAAATTTATAATAATGTTGTTATTATGCAAGGAACAAAAATTGGAAAACATTGTACAATAGGAGCTAATAGTATAGTCTCCGGATATTTTGACGATTACTGTGTCATCGTTGGTGCGCCAGCGAAAATTGTTAAAAAGTACAATTCAGACACAAAAATTTGGGAGAAAATATAAATAATGAACTTGTTGAAAGTAAATTTGTAAGCACAAAAGATTTAAGAAAATAATTGACGTTTTAAAGTTTAAAAAAGCAGTTTCTTAAACTTTAAAAAGAAAACTATAAAAATCAAATAACTTTTGTGCCTTTTTGGTAAAAAAAATAAATTGTATTTTATCTTAGACAAGTTCTATATAAAAAAATTAACAAACATGAAAGAAATCAGAAAAAACTGCCCTGTATGTGGCGACGATCATATTGCTTTTTATACAAATACATATGATAAACATTATGGGCACACAGAAAAAAGTTATGATGTTTATTCTTGCACAAAATGTAAATTGCTTTTTCTGAATCCAATGATTGAAGACAGTGAATTATTTGCGCTATACCCAGAAGATTATTATGATACAAGCATACAGACAGCAAATGATATTATAAAAAAAAGTAAACCAAATTTTTTGAAGGATCTTTTAATAGGAGCAAAAGCAAAAGATTTGAAATTATCTTTTGCAGGGAAGAAAGTGCTTGATTTGGGTGTAGGAGACTGCGAACAACTTTATGTCTTACACAAGCAAGGTGCTGAAGCATATGGAACGGAAATTCGAGAATCAGCCTGCATAATCGGCGAAAAACTGGGCCTAAAAGTATCTAAAGGTACCTTGTTTGAAGCAAATTACCAATCTGATTTTTTTGATTATATAAGAAGTAATCATTCTTTTGAACACATTACCGAACCTCACGAATTGCTAGGAGAAATCAATAGAATTTTAAAAGAAAAAGGGAGGCTTTTTATTGGTGTACCAAACACAAAAAGTTGGACATTTCGTTTGTTTGGAAAAAATTGGTATTATCTGGGTGTTCCTTTCCACCCATTTTCATATAATCCAGACAATCTTATCCAATTATGCAGACAGTACGGATTTGAAATGGAAAAAATCGACTACAATGCTAATTATTCCAGTTTTGTTAGCGGTATTCAGATTTTGCTTAATTTAAAAAACAAGAAAAAAAGTGATGATGGATGGTTTATTAACAAATATAATAGAATCATCTTCCATCAATTAGCTCGGTTAAGCAATTTATTCAGACGAGGTGACTGTATGGAAATTACATTTGTTAAAACAAAGGCAGTGTCTAGATGAAAAATATATTGATTACTGGTGGCGCAGGTTTTATAGGTTCAAATATTACCCTGAAACTTATAGATAAAGGATTGAACGTAACGGTTTTAGATAATTTGTCGCCTCAGATTCATGGGGACAATCCTCAAGTGACTTCACCGCTTTTTAAAAGTATACTTAATAAGGCTAAATTTATTAATGGTTCGGTAACTTCAAAAGAAGACTGGACTGAAGCTATTGAAGGTCAGGATGCAATTATTCATTTAGCTGCTGAAACAGGAACTGGGCAATCGATGTATGAGATTCAAAAATACATTGATGTTAATATTGGCGGAACAGCTATTATGTTAGACATCCTTGCAAATAATTCTCATCAAATAAAAAAAGTAATTGTAGCGGCTTCGCGTGCAATTTATGGAGAAGGTAAATATGAATGTCAAAATCATGGGATAGTTTATCCAACAGAAAGATTAGATGCTGATATGGCAAAAGGCGATTTCCAATGCAAATGCCCTATATGTCATGAAACTGTAAAAATCCTATCTACAACGGAAGATAGCAAGATTCATCCCACATCTGTATATGGTATTACCAAACAAAATCAAGAGCAATTGGTTTTAACAGTTTGCAAATCTTTGGGAATTCCGGCAGTAGGATATAGATATCAAAACGTATATGGACCGGGACAATCTTTATCAAATCCATATACAGGTATTTTGTCTATTTTTTCTACCCGCATTAAAAATGGAAACGCTATTAATATTTTCGAAGATGGCAAAGAAACAAGAGATTTTGTCTTTATTGAAGATATAGCTAACGCAACTATATTGGGACTTGAAAAAGATGAAGCGAATGGTCAGGTTTATAATGTAGGAACAGGTGTTGCGACCGATGTGATTACGGTAGCAAATACTTTGGCAAAATTCTATGAGCGTGAAGTGCCAATACAAATATCAGGAAACTATAGATTGGGCGATATCAGACATAACTTTGCAGATATTTCTAAAATAAAGTTAGAATTAGACTTTGAGCCAAAATGGAGTTTTAATAAAGGAATTGAGGCGTTTGCAAAATGGGTTAATCAACAAGAAATCCCTGAAGATAAGTATGAATCTTCTATTGAAGAGATGAAGAAGAAAGGCTTGTATAAATGAGTAGAAAAATAGGCATAGTAACAGTTTTATATAATAGTGAATCTGTACTGGAAGAATTTTTTGAGACATTGAGTAAACAATCATATAAAAATTTTATTTTATATGTTGTAGATAATCTGTCTCCTGATAATTCTTTGGAATTAAGTAAAACGCTTGCTTCCGGTTATCAATTCGAAACCGTCATCATTGAAAACGATGCAAATTATGGTGTTGCAAAAGGTAATAATATTGGGATTAGAAAAGCAATAATGGATCAATGTGATTTAGTTTTGCTGTCTAACAATGATATTGCACTTGAAAATGACGCCATTGAAAAATTGCTGATGGGGTTTGACAGACACAACGCAGATATGGTAGTTCCAAAAATCTATTTTTACGGGACCAACAAAATATGGTGCGCTGGTGGCGGTTATAAAAAACGCAATGGTCTCACTTTACATTATGGACAGGGAGAAGAGGATAAAGGGCAGTTTGATAAAGACCAAGATGTGACCTATTCTCCCACTTGTTTTATGCTGATCAAAAAAGAACTTTTTAACAGTGTAGGATTGATGGATGAGAACTATTTTGTCTATTATGATGACACGGACTTTGTTCACAGAGCTATCCAGAAAAATAAAAAACTCTGGTACATCTATGAGTCGCTCATCCATCATAATGAGTCTACTTCTACAGGCAAGATGAGCGATTTTTCTGTGAAATTTTTATGGCGGAATTTGGTCTATTTTTCATTGAAGAATTATAGTTTTTTCTATGCGCGATATGTTGTGCTATATAATTTTTTGTATATTTTGATCATATTATATTTTAGATATCCAAAAAATCAATGGCATCTCGCTTTGAAATCTTATAAAGAGGGATTGGATTTGTATATGAATAATAAGCCAGGATATAAATAAGGGCATTTCTTAAAATTTAAACCACAAGCAATATTATGCAACCTACCTTTAGTTATATCTATTCGATACCATATATTATCCTTTTTTTGATTTTCTTTGTTCTTTTCCTTTGGGAAAATAAAATAAGAAAGAAAGAAGGAGATATCAAGATGGTCAGATACTTATGTATGTTGGTTTTTTTTGTTTTCTTTGGGTTTAGAGGCTATTTGGATACAGATTTTACTGTTTATTATCCTTTATATGAAATGGCTCCAACCATAGATGATACTAGGGGAATTGCGAAGTTTTTTTCAGGGATCAATGAGGATGTTTTATTGAAAATTGAACCAGGTTTCAAAGTCATTTTAATATTTTTAAAAAGTATCAATGAGGACTATTTAACACTCCAGATTTTTTCTTCTTTTATAAACGTTCTTTTTCTTAATTATTTTTTCAAGAAATATTCTCCTCAGTATGTTTTAGGTTTTATTATGTACTTAATCTTTTCTGGGTTAATAATAGAAATCAATTTGTTAAGAAACTCCAAGTCCATATTTCTTTTTATCTATTCTCTTCAATTTATCAAAGAAAGAAATGCGGTTAAATTTTTTATATGTAATGGCATTGGAATTTTATTTCACTCATCAGCAATCTTCTTTTTTCCAGCTTATTTCTTTTTGCATAAAAAAATTCCAACGTCTTTTGTTTGGGGTACATTTTTATTGGGGAATTTTCTGTTTTTAGGACAGATTAAGTACATAACACCTATTGTAATTGCTGTGGGAGATTTTTTTGGAGGAGCATACTCCTTATTGGCAGAAGGCTATTCTAACAATAAGTTATACAACAGCAGCTATAGTATTTCTGTTGGTTATTTGGAAAAGGTATTTACTTTTATTATTTTGTATCAATTCTACAGAAAAATTGGTGACAAGATAAAGGACGAAAATACACTCAACATCTTTTATAATTCATTTTTCCTTTATGCCGTAAGTTATTTCTTTTTGTCAGAATACTCAGTTTTTATAGACAGGATCACAACCTTGTTTGTTTTTTCCTATTGGATATTATATCCTTATCTATATACAACACTAAAACAGGAACTGAAGATTGTGTTTACAGTGGTGTTATTGTTCTTTGGGATTTACAAAATGGTTTATTCCAATAATAATATACTAAGGAATTACGAGAATATTTTGTGGGATAAGCCAACTATTACAAAAGCGTATTTCATTTTTAATAAACATTTGGACAAAGTGCTGGACCCTAAAAAGAAATAATAAACATGAAAATTGCCTTCTTATCTACCTTTGCATTAGATGCCAATGTGTCTCTTGTAAATGCAATGAAACAAAATAATGATGTTTATTTTTTCACAGAAGCTTTGTATGAAATATATAATTTTCTTGATAAAAAAAAATTAACGAAAACCATCTCCAAAGGAACAGAAGTAGATCAACTAGAACGTTTCCAAGATTTGGTTGATCTTGACAAAACATTTGTAATCAAAGGAACTCGGAACTCCAATGTTATCAAAAAACTCCATATATCTTACCAAATCCATCAGTATCTAAAAGAAATCAATCCGGATGTTATTATCATCGATAACAGTATGCTCACTTATTTTGTTTCTACATTAACCTTCAGAAAAAAAATGTTGTTGGTTGTACATGATCCTTTTTTGCATTCCGGAGAAAATTTGTTCGTAGACAGATTTTTGAGAAAAATACATTTTAGCTTGATTCAACAAAAAATGCTTTTAAATGAAAATCAAAAAAATGAATTTATATCGTATTATAACTATAGTCCAAAAGACATTCATACGTCTTTTCTGAGTGTGTATGATTTTCTGAATTATTTCAAAACGGATGAATCTGTTGATCCTGGGAATTTCAACATCTTGTTTTTTGGTCGTATATCGCCATATAAAGGAATCAAATTCCTGCTGGATGCTTTTGTAGCCATTCTGTCAACCAAAAAATATACTGATATTACTTTGACAATCGCAGGTAGTGGTGATTTTGATTTTGATATAGAACCATATAAAAAGTATCCTGAAATTAAAATTATTAATGAATTTATAATTCCAGAAAATCTTGCCAATCTTATTTTCAATTCTTCTGTAGTTGTTTGCCCATATATCGATGCTACACAAAGTGGGGTAGTGATGTCTGCTTATGCCTTCAAAAAACCTGTCATAGCAACCAATGTCGGTGGATTGCCAGAAATGGTTCAAGATCAATTGACCGGGATTATCATTGAGCCCAAAAATTCAGAATCAATCACAAATGCCATACTGGAATTGTATAATAACAGTTATTTATTAGAAACAATGTCTCAGAATATTGAAAAGTTGTATTTTTCAGGAGAAAAAAGCTGGACAAGCTCTGCAAATCGATTTATAGAATCACTTAAAAACATAAAATAATTATCTAAAACATTCTAAATTTATGAAAAATCCTCTAATAACGATAATTATACCAGTTTATAATGTCGAGCAATATTTAGAAAAATGTTTGGATAGCGTAATCACTCAAGACTATCCAGATTTGGAAATTATTTTGGTAGATGATGGTTCTCCCGATCAATGCGGTGAGATATGTGACAGTTATGCAAAAAAAGATTCTAGAATCAAAGTCATTCATAAAAAAAATGGAGGTCTTTCTGATGCTAGAAACGTAGCCATAGATGTGGCATCTGGAGAATATATTACATTTGTTGATAGTGATGATTATGTTAGTGATGATTATGTTTCGACTTTGTATGAATTAATAAAAAAAAATGACTGTAAAATATCTGCATCTGGTTATATTAGATTTGGACAAGATGATGAATTAAAAGATGGTAATAAGGTCATAAAAGAATATGTTTTTTCTGGAGACAACGCTATCAAAGAAATGTTTTATCAAAAAAAATTTGATACCAGTGCTTGGGCAAAATTGTATCATAGATCTTTGTTTTCAGATGGATTACGTTATCCGGTAGGACTATTGTTTGAAGATTTGCCAACGACATATAAACTTTTTCAAAAAAGTGATAAAGTTGCTTTTTCAACCAAAGAAACTTATTATTATTTAAGAAGATCCACCAGCATAGAAGGATCCCCATTTAGTCAAAAAAAAATTGATAGTACTGTGAAAATAATAAATCAACTTGAGTCTGATTTTAATAATGCTCCTCATTTTTTAAAACCGCTCAATTCCAGAATTTTAAATTTTAGTTTTCACATTTTACTTTCAATGCCATTTGATAATCAAAACCGATTGTTTTTAATAAATAAAATTAAATCTTATAGATTAACTGTAATAAAAGACAAAGAAGCGAAAATGAGATCAAGAATTACCTGCCTTTTATCTTATTTCGGAATTAATAATGTAATTAGGATCTTAAAAATAATTAAATAAAAAAACTATGATTTTATTTAAATTGTATTTTCATCTGAATGCCTATTTTTATTTATTTTTATATAAAATAATATATGGTACATCATTTCAATTTGGAAAAAAAGTTACTTTTAGAAAGGGATTTACACTCATGATAGGAGGTAGAGAAGGGAAAGTCATTATTTCAGATGGTGTTTTTTTTAATAACTATTGTTCTGTTTGTTCTATAAATAAAATAGAAATAGGAAAGAATACAATTTTTGGAGAAAATGTGAAAATTTATGATCACAACCATAATTACAAAAACACTTCTGTTCTCATTAAAAACCAAGGTTATAACTCAAAACCGATTATAATTGGAGAAAACTGTTGGATAGGATCCAATGTTGTGATTCTAAAAGGTGTCAAAATCGGAGCTAATTCTGTTATCGGAGCTGGATGTGTCATTTTTAAAGATGTGGAACCAGGTTCTGTCATTGTTAATCAGCAAAGCCTTATAAATATTTAAATTTTGAGATAAGATATAAATCAATCAAATTTTTTAGAAAAATGATTTTAGCACATTCAAATAAAAAACTTTTTATCGTTATTGTCTTTTTTTTGATGTTTGTTTCTGTCAAAAGTCAAAGAATTAAAGACTCGGTAAAAGTAGAAGTTGATTTTAGCAAAAAACTTGGAAATGTAAACTCTATGTCTGGGTTTTTACATTACGATAATATTAGACTTCTTGAAAAAAATATAAAAGAACTCAAACCAAAGTATTGGCGCATTGGTATTGGCTGGTCTCACAAATCTCCAGAAGACATAGCATATCTGCGGAGTTTCGGTATAACTCCTATTGTGGTAATCTCGGATATTTACGGTTATCCCGGAAAAAAAAATAATAAATTATGGCCACATCCATTAGACGGAGATAGATTCAAAACCTTAATAACTGYAGAATATCAGAAATTTAAAAATACTGTCATTTATGATATTTGCGTCATGTTTGCTCCATCAGAAGCTTTACAGAATTTTAAATATTTTGAAAATAATGGTATAGATGGCACTTGCAAAAGTTGTTGGAAAGAAAGTGATGGTGTTTTTAATTGTAATAATTCTATGAATGGATTGCTAGATAAAAATGGAAAACCCAGATCCATATATTGGGCTTATAAAATCTATAATCAAAGTTTAAAAAACAGGGTAAAAGAAACGAATAATTACGATCAATTTGCTGTATTTGCCTCTTATGAAAAAAAAGACGGGTATCTTATAATAGCCAATAATAGCGGCAATAAAGTAATTAACACAAAAGTTGATCTTAAAAATTTACAAGTTATTTTCGGAAAAAATAAACATTTGGATTTGAAAATTTACGAGATTCCAAGTACTGGTGAAGCTCCTATGGAAAATATGATTTTTAAGAAGAATCAAAGAATTACAGTAAGCAGAAATACAGTAGAAATTGTAATGCCAGCAATGAATCCTAAAACAATATATTATCTGTCAATTTCATAATAACTGAAGAAACTCATTTGATTATTTCTTCAGTTAAACAATATTTTTTTTGATTTCTTTTTAGGATTAATTATATAAATAAATTTAATAAGAAATTGCTAAAGAATATTTCTTTATAATAATATTTTCATTAAAAAAATAATTTTAATAACTCTACATGAAATTAGCTTTGATTCACGATTGGTTTGACAAATATGGAGGTGCAGAGAGAGTCATAAATTCTATAGATAAATGTATGCCGGTTGATTATTATTTTGCTTATGCAGATATAATGAAGAAAAAGGATAAGCTAATAATGTTTAATGGGAAGAACCCAGAAATAAAAACAAGTTATTTGTTGAAATTTTTAGGAAATAAATTTAGATTTGCGTTACCATTTTTTCCGTTAGTTACTAAAAGTTTTAATTCGCAAAATCATAAAAAATATTCTGTAGATCTAATAATCAGTTCATCATGGTGTTTATCCAAAGGCTTTAGAATTGGAAATGAAACGCATATATGTTATATGCAGGCAAGAAATTTCAAATATGTTTGGGATGAATATGATAATTATTTTAAAGGGCCTCTAAGAATATTATGTCTACCTCTTCGAAAGTATTTACAATCTTTTGATAAACGTATGGCACAAAATCCGGAATATATAATAGCCAACTCTAAATATGTGCAGAATTGGATAGAAAAAAATTATAACAGAAAGTCAGAAGTCATATATCCACCTGTTTCGATTGATAAATTTAGTTTGCGTAATACCAAAATACAAGATTCAGATTATTATGTTACTGTTGGTAGATTAGTTCAATATAAAAGATTTGATTTGCTTATAAAAGCCTTTATTATCTTAAATAAAAAATTAATTATTATCGGAGACGGATCTGAAAAAATAAAATTGGAAAAGTTAGCAAAAGGGCACAATAATATTATTTTTACAGGTTTTTTGAATTCGGATGAAATCAGTAATTATATCAGTAATGCACGTGCATTTGTATTTTCGTCAGTAGAAGATTTTGGGATCGCTCCAGTAGAAGCTCAGTCTTGTGGTACCCCTGTAATTGCTTATGGAAAAGGTGGAGTTTTAGAAACTGTTATTGAAAATAAAACAGGAGTATTTTTTAAAACGCAGGATGTTGCTGCAATTGTAGATGCTGTAAGAGAATTTGAAGATATTATATGCAATTTTGACCCGAGAATTATTCGTACAAACGCTGAAAAATTCAATGAAAAAAATTTTATTGAAAACTTTAGCTCATTCATGAAAAAAAATATTTATTAACAAATTATATTTTAAAATTATATTTTGAAATATAGTCTTAATTTTGTTACGCATAAGGCTCTTTTACTTTATTCAAGTGTAAAAGATTATTATATAAGGAATAATTATGAAAATAAAATCTACACCGCTTAAAGATTGTTATATTATCGAACCAACCATTTTCGCAGATGAAAGAGGATATTTTTACGAAAAATTCAATGAACAAAAATTTGAAGAACTAACCGAGATGAACGGTCACTTTGTTCAGGATAATATTTCTAAATCTTCATACGGTGTTTTAAGAGGTCTGCATTTACAGAAAGGAGATAATGCTCAGGCAAAATTAGTTTCTTGTTTAGAAGGAAAAGTTTTGGACGTTGCCGTTGATTTAAGAGAAGATTCTCCTACATTCGGGCAATGGTTTTCGCTTGAATTGACAGCTGAGAATAAACTGCAGCTTTACGTTCCAAGGGGTTTCGGACATGGTTTCTCTGTATTAAGCGATACAGCCATATTTTCTTATAAATGTGATAATTTTTACGATAAGGCATCAGAAGGAGGAGTTCTTTGGAATGATCCGGATCTTAATATCGATTGGAAGCTTCCTTCAGAAGATATTATTTTATCAGATAAAGATCAGGTTTTACCAGCTTTTGTTTTGAAAAATTTTTAATATATTAGAAGCTTATTAAAGTTAAAATTTTTTAGTTTTTTATTAAAAATAAGTATTCACAAATGGTTGGAAGATTGTATGTTAAGTTATTTTTTTAAACATCTGCCTAGAATATTTTTGATAATAGATTATCTTATTATCAACTTATTGTTTGTTTTTGGTAAATTTTATTTTTTTGAATTCGATCAAAGAGATTTTGCTCAGGAATATAAAGCTCAGCTTCTTCTGCTCAATATTTCATGGTTTGTCATTACTATAATTACCAAACCATATAAAAGCTTAAAAATAAAAGAATCATCATTGCATTTTAATGCTTTGGCTAAATCATTTTCTTTATTAATCCTCTCTTCCGTAATTTTCCTGCTTCTTATTTTTTCTGTAAAAATCAATTATACTAATATTATTGTCTACTTTCTGCTGGTTGGTTTTTCTATGACTTTGACCAGATTTTTACTTTTCTTATACAGGAAAAAAAACAGAGTAAGATTAGGCAGAAAACTTTATTCTTTTAATACAGTATTGGTTGGCGAAAATAAATTATCTGCTACATTGCTCTCAAACAATGACTTGAGAAGAACCCTCGGAATAAGAGGAACTTATACAATTGTAAGTACAGAAACAAAAAATAAATATCTTGGCAGAATAGATAAGCTGTTTCATGATTTAGAAACTACCAAAATAAGCAGTATTATTTTCTGCGATAATGATATTGATGTTGAGCTTTATAAGCAAATTATTGAAATTGCTGAGCACAAAATGATAAGAATATACATGGTCCCCGATTTCAAATATGCCAATTTAGGACCTAACTATTTTGATGTGATCCACGAAATTCCGTTTCTTAAGCTCATAAGAGAGCCTCTTTCAAAT
>NZ_JBFRGA010000110.1:0-9392 GCF_052115105.1 Chryseobacterium sp. 2TAF14 | reverse complement strand
ATCTTTCTATATTTGGTGACGCTGTTATCTATAAAGACAGATCTACCATTGAAGATAAATGGTCGGCAATGGCAAATGCATGGTTTGATGGAAAAGACGATCCGAATGTATCAATTATCCGTGTAACGCCAAAAGACACTTATTATTGGGACACAAAAGCCGGAAAACTGGTGAGCCTGATAAGCTTTGTAGCTGCTGCAGTTACCGGAAATAAAACAGATAATTCTGACGGTGTAGAAGGCAACGCTACTGTTTAATTTTAAAAATATAAATTCCTATCTAAAAAACTACAGATCATGATATTCGAAGATGACCCGCACGCTGTTGTAAATGAAACGAATAATAAGCCGCTCAGCAATTTTGCGATGATTACGCAGGTAATACATTTCAGTGGCGATAAATCTTTTATTTTAAATTCTTTACAGAAAATAAAGAACAGTACCATTTGCGAAATAAAAAAGAAAGTGATCGATAAATTTATCCATGAATATACGCTAAATTTTACAGGATATGTTGAGAACGACAGTTATCAGATTCATTCCGACGGTTATCGGTTATCACCTTCTTATGCGAAACAATCTTACGAAAAAGTCTTAAGGGAACAGGAATATCTTAACAGAATAATCACCACACTCAACAACGATTAATTGTTGGGTGCGGTGATTTTATTTTTAAATTAATAATATTTAAATAGTTATTGATTAATCAACACTTTATATTTTAAAAGCTGAATTTCAAGCTATCCACCGACAACTAACAACCATCAACCAATAACTCTACTTATCAGTCTTCAGAATCTTCCACCGCTTCTATATAATAACGGGATTTTTCGTTAAAATAAAGACTGCTTCTGTCGCCGATCAGCCAGTTTTCGGGGGCGAACTGTATAACGTGCTCTTTACCGTTTTTGTCGATAGAATACATTCTCAGAAGACCTTTTTCAACAAAAAAAGTATTTCTGCAGACCTCGCCTTCCTGCAAAAGCATTTCGTGCTTTCCTACTTTTTTCATTTCGTACTGAATGCTGCATAAATTTACTTTTTCGGCAGGAACTTCAAAAACTTTTGCTAAATATTCGTTTATATTACTCATAAAACCTGGCTTAAAGATATACCCTGATGTGAAGCATTACTGATGGCTTTTCCGTTTTCGATGACGATCAGTTGCGGACTTTCGTGACGGATCTCGAAATCTTCAGCAATTTTATTGGAGATCGGTCTGAATGCCAAAAGATCAAGAAAATAAAAGCTTACATTTTGATTTTGCGCTTCTGAATTTTCTATTTCTTTTTCAAAGTTTTTTAAAACCGTTTTGCTGATGAAGCAGCTTGTAGAATGCTTGAAGATCGCTATTCTGTTTTCATAAGATTTTTGAACAGCTTTTTCTAAATCTTCCTCAGATTTTATTGTATTCCAGAAAGATTTTGTTTCTTCYGGATCCTGTTTTCCGCCAAATATTTTATCTAAAAAACTCATACATTAAATTGTTTTAAATGGTGATTGAGGTGCTTGTATTCCATAAATCCCCAATCTTTCTCTTTCATTTTACCAAAAAGCTCGTGGTGATCAGGTAAAATATTCTTTTCTGAAGCCATTCGATACTCGTCTAACCTCTTTAAAAGATTGTTTCGGGCTTCATCAAAGTTACATTCAAAATTAACGATTACTTTTCGAAAACAAGGCATATTGGGCGGAATTCCGTTATTGAAAATACGCATTTCTTTTTTTGTACATATCCCGATTGCTTTAAAGAAGAAATTAGTCTTTGGCAATTCAATTTTTTTCAACGGAATTTGCAGAATCAGATCACAATGCGTTAACATCTGAGCAGCATTCATCCTCCCCCATTTTCTTTCGGAGGTTTCTGAAAGCTGAGCTATTCTCAGTTTTATTTCATTAAAATCATTTTCGTTATGAAGACTTTTTAGTGCCAATTTTTTTCTTTCTTGAGATTTTCGATGTGTGCGAAATGATGATTACAATGCCATACGTAATTGGCAAGATAAACTCTGAGGTTATAGTTTTGGTTGTGTTCAGGATGATGAAAAGTTCTTTCAAACTGTTTGTTGGTCATTGCTTTCAGTAGAACCGTCCATCTTTGATGAGTACCTTTTATGATTTTCATTGCAGGTTTTATCGGCATATTCACACTGTCCTGAAGTTCGGCAAATTTAGCTTCGTCATAAGGTTTTATGGTAGGATTTTCTTCGGTAAGCGCCAGTTTTAGACGAATCAGACTGTTCATGTGACTGTCTGCAATGTGATTGACGAGCTGTCTTACCGTCCATCCTCCTTCTCGATATTGTGTATCGAGCTGATCTTCGTTAAAGTTTTCAATCAGGTTTTTTAATTTATCCGGAAAGTTTTTTATCACGCTGATGTATTCTGTGAGTTGAATGTCGCAGATGTTTTCAGGAGCTTCAAAACGACCAATGGGAAATCTTTTTTGTTCTAAACTGTTCATTTTTCAATTATGCTATTTAATAATTCGGCAAAATTTTTAAGTTAGTGCTTTGTGCTTTTACAAATATTAATCTGCAAAATCAGCTCAATCAGCGAGAAAATTAAAGTTAATAACCATGCAGATTAATCCCTTCAGTTCTCTGCAAAGTCACCTTCTTTCCCATTTTCTTTTGAATTACTCTGAAATGCTGCAATTCGTCATCCGTCAAAATATTGATTGCTGTTCCTTTTTCACCTGCACGACCCGTTCTTCCGATCCTGTGAATGTAATCTAAAGGCGATCGCGGCAATTCGTAATTGATCACGCACGGTAAAGATTCGATGTGAATTCCACGACCGATCAAATCTGTAGCAACCAAAATCTGTGCGCCGTTTACTTTAAATTCTTCCAGATTATTTCTTCTCGCACCCTGAGATTTCTGGCTGTGAATGGCTACCGCTTTTATTTTATTTTTCTTTAATTTTTCAACCAAATTATCTGCAGATCTTGTAGAAGAAACAAATATCAAAGCTTTTTCAACTTTCTTTTCTTTAATTAAATATCTCAAAAACGGACCTTTATTTTCAGGAGAAACATGATAAGCAAGCTGCTCGATATTGTCAATCTCAACTTCTTCTTTTTTGATTTCAATTAAAGTCGGATTGATAGACAAACGTTCTTTCATTTCAGAAACTTTATCATTCAAAGTTGCCGAAAACAAAATGGTTTGCTTTGCAACGGGCATCATCGCAAAAAGTTTATTCATCTCCTCTTCAAACCCAAGCTGAAACATTTTGTCTGCTTCATCAATTACCAAATGCTGAATCTGTGAAATGCTCAACGCGTTATGATCAATTAAATCCAATAAACGACCAGGAGTTGCAATAAGTACTTCCACACCAAACATTCCTTTCATCTGCGGATTGATAGAAACACCGCCATAAACTGCCATTGTACGGATTTCACGCTTCAGGTTTTCTGTAAAGGCTTTAAAAACCTCATCAATCTGGATAGCCAATTCTCTTGTAGGAACCAATATCAAAACCTGAATATTTCGGTTTTTCTTCACTTCTGCATTTTGTAGCTTTTCTAAAATTGGCATCACAAAACAGGCTGTTTTCCCTGAACCTGTCTGCGCAATTCCCATGAGATCTTTGCCTTTTAAAATAACAGGTACAGCCTGCTCCTGAATCGGAAATGGTTTCAGATAGCCTAATTTTTTTACAGAACTGATAATATTGTGTGATAATCCTAAAGATTCAAATGACATACGGTTTTTATTTCATACAAAGATAAACTTTTGCGTGTTGTTTTTGCTTTCCAAATGGTTTTCTATTCATTATTTTATTTTTAAAATGCCGTTTTGTCAGATAATTCTTTTTTGGACAAATATTTGAGTATTATTTTTATAAATTTATCAAAAACGAGAAAGCTAAACATATGAAAAAAGCATTAATCATCGTAGATGTACAAAACGATTTTTGTGAAGGCGGAGCTCTTGCTGTTCCGGGAGCCAATGAAGTAATTCCTTACATCAATCTTCTGATGGAAGAAAATCAATATGACCAGATTATTCTTACCCAGGATTGGCATCCCGCAAACCATAAAAGTTTTGCAAGCAATAACAACAGAAAGGTTGGCGAAAGTATTATTTTGAACGGTGTCCCGCAGTTTATGTGGCCGGATCATTGTATAGAAAATACTTTTGGCGCAGAATTTCATAAAGATCTGAACAGAGAAAAGGTAACCCACATTATTCAGAAAGGAAAAAATACCGAGATTGATGCTTACAGCGGTTTTCAAGACAATAACCATTTTATGAAAACCGGATTGAATGATTTCTTAAAATACCACGAAATTCAATTGGTGGAAATTGTCGGTTTGGCTTTAGATTATTGTGTGAAATTTACCTGCCTTGATGCAGTGGCAAATGGTTACATAACTTGTTTACATTTTAACGGAACCCGTGCTGTCAACGTAAAACCGGATAATGGTAAAGATGCAATCTATGAAATGATTCAAAAAGGGGTGACGGTTTTGGGATGATATTTAATTTAAACATAAATAGCACTGATTTTTTCACAAATTACACAAATTATTATCCTCGTAGTTTTAATTAATATTTGGCTGTCATTCTGAATGGAACGAAGTGAAATGAAAAATCTCTTTAATAATAAGTAATAGATTCTTCCTTTGTCAGAATGGCAAACTTTGAAACTAAAAAAAGACGTTGGATTTTTCAACGTCTTTTTTTAGTTTTTATATCTCGAAACTCGAATCTCGTATCCCGATTAAAGCATTTTCAGATTATTCACTTCCTGCTCAGATAAGATTCTCCAATGACCTCTTTTGATGTTTTTCTTGGTTAATCCCGCAAACATTACTCTATCAAGAGCTTCAACTTCGTATCCTAATCTCTGGAAAATTCTTCTGATTACACGGTTCCAGCCGATGTGAATTTCAATTCCGATTTCATTTCTTGGTTTCCCTTCGATAAACGAAATCTGATCTACGACAGCAACACCTTCATCCAAACGAATTCCTTCAGAAATAAGCTTCATATCTTCGTTCGTAAGTTTTTTATCTAAAGTTACATGATAAATTTTCTTCGCATCAAAAGACGGGTGCGTCAGTTTTTTAGTCATGTGACCATCGTTCGTTAAAAGGATAACTCCGGTCGTGGAACGATCCAGTCTTCCGACAGGAAAAACTCTGTACGGAGAAGCATTCGCAACCAAATCCATTACCGTTTTTCTTGCTTTATCATCTTTCGTAGTAGAAATATAACCTTTTGGCTTGTTTAAAAGTACATAAACCGGTTTTTCTGGCGTGATGTTTTGCCCGTCAAATACTACTTTGTCTACTTTCTGAACCTGATAACCCATTTCTGTTACCACTTTCCCGTTGACTTCTACCAAACCCTGAGTAATTAATTCGTCGGCTTCTCTCCTGCTGCAAATTCCTGAATTGGCGATGTATTTATTAAGACGGATGGTATCTTTATGAACATCCTGCTCTACTTTTTTGAATCTTCTTTTCTGTACAAAAGATTTTGCTTTGTCCTGACCTTTTTCGTTTCCTTCAGTTCCTGGTCTTCTTCCGTATTTCAGGCTTCCTCTTTCGTATTTATCTCTAACATCAAAACTATTGGGTCTGCTGCCGCCTCTTTTGGGAGCAGATTTACCGAAAGTCTTTTTCTCTTCACCAGAATTGGTAATAAATGGTTCTTGTTCAGTTTTTGAATATTTTCTGTCCATTCGGGCCTGGTAACTGGTGTCACCACTTCTTCTTGATTCAGAATTTCTTTCTCCTGCTTTAGGAAATGACTTTTTGAAAGGTTTTGATCCGGAATCTCCGGATTTAAGAGAACGAGGACTGTCTGAGTTTCTTGTTGAAGATCTAGGTTTTTTAGGTCTCCCTGAATTATTATTGTCTCTGCTCATTCTAAATATTTTTGCAAAGATAGTGATTTAGTTACGAGTTAGAAATTAAGAATCATAACTTTGTAGCTTAGTATAGCTTTAATTATAAAAAAATCATACGATGATTACTGTATTAGACGAAAATTTTTCAAAGCTCAATCAATTTCTGACCGAAAAATCATTCAGCAAAATTTTTATTTTGGTGGATGAAAATACGCATGAATATTGCCTTCCTTTACTTTTAGGAAATTTAGAAACCGATATTTCTTTTGAAATACTGGAAATTGAAGCGGGTGAAGAAATGAAAAATATTCAGACCGCCAATCAGCTTTGGGAAATTTTGACCGAAATGAAAGCCGACAGAAAAGCTTTGATGATCAATCTTGGCGGCGGTGTTATTACCGATATGGGCGGTTTTGTAGCTTCTACTTATAAAAGAGGTATTCAGTTTATTAATATTCCTACAACTTTGCTTTCAATGTGTGATGCTTCAATCGGAGGAAAAACAGGAATTGATCTGATGCATTATAAAAATATGGTAGGAACTTTTTCTTTTCCCGAAAAAATCTATGTTTATCCGGGATTTTTAGATACGCTTCCTGCAAAAGAACTGACAAGCGGGTTTGCCGAAATGCTGAAGCATGGTTTGATAGCCGATAGAAAACATTGGGAAGATCTGATCAAGTTGCAGCATCTGGATCCGACAGGAATTGAACCTTTCATTCCGCAGTCAATGGAGATTAAGCAGGAAGTTGTAAATGCAGACTTTCACGAGAAAAATGTAAGAAAAACTTTAAATTTTGGTCATACAATCGGTCATGCGATCGAAAGTTTGTGCCTTCAGAGCGAGAATCCGATTCTTCACGGGGAAGCGGTTGCTTTGGGAATGATCTGCGAAAGCCACCTTTCTTATCTTGAAGGTTTGATCTCTAAAGAAGATTCAGATTTAATTATAGAAAATATTCAAAGATATTTCAGTTTTATTGATCTTACCGACTTTAAAGAAGAAGATATTTTTAACCTATTATTAAATGATAAGAAAAATGCAGACGCCAAAATCAATTTCTCTTTGCTGTCTGATATAGGTTCTTGCGTGTTCGATTATCAATGTTCAGCAGAAAACATACAAAAATCGATTGATTTCTATAAAAAACTGAGCCAATTTTAAGTTTTAAACTAAAATTTTAGATAAATAATTCACTGTTTTATTATTCTAAGCATAGTAATTTTTAAAAATGTAATTTATTTACCTTCAATTAATTATAATAAAAACCATTTGCTTTTGTGAATGGTTATCTTATGTGTTTCATACCACAATATCTTTTGGCAAGCAATTTGAAAGATACGAGTCGTCAAACAGAAAAAGTTTGGTAGTAAAATTTAAAATTAGAACTAGTAAAATATTAAAAAATTTAAGTTATGAAAAAGTTAATTTTAGGAATTGCAGTTTTGTCAACATCTTTGGYATTTGCACAGACTACAACGACAACCACTACTACAAGAACAACATCATCTTCTGATGTAAGATTCGGTATCAAAGGTGGTATGAACGTTTCTTCATTATCAGATGACGGATCTTTGGAGGATCAAGGATCTAAAATAGGTTTTAATGCGGGTGTATTTGCAACAATTCCTGTAGCGGAATCTTTTAGCATTCAACCGGAGGTGATATACACACAATATGGAGACAAATATGATTACAGAGCTCCAATTTCAAACGATAGAATTTCATATGCAAGACATTTGGATTACGTTGCAGTACCTTTAATGTTCCAATATAATTTTATTCCAAATCTTTATGTTGAAGCTGGTCCGGAATTCGGATTTTTAGTAAGTGCTAAAAACAAATTGAAAAACGAAAGCAATAACGATCCTTTGAATACAACTGGAGACTACAAAGATCAATTGAATACATTCAATTTAGGTATCGGTTTAGGTGCAGGTTACTATTTCACAGATAACATTGGTATTACGGCAAGATATACTGCAGGTGTTACTGATGTTGCTAAAGACAGACCAAATGGTTCTGATGCAATTAGAAACAACAACTTTGCAGTTGGTTTAGCTTTCAAATTCTAAGAGAAACAAATCTTTAATTTCAATAAAAAAGGTCAGACTTAAATTTTTTAAGTCTGACCTTTTGATTTTTATTTAAACTAAAATTAATTAAATAATTCTACCTCCTCTCCTTTTCCTACAGGATATTCTTCTGTAAAGCATCCGAAGCAGTGGTTTGATGAACCTAAAATTACTTTTAAGTTTTCTGTGCTTAAAAATTCTAAAGAATCTACTCCTAAATAATCTCTAAGCTCTTCAGTCGTCATATTTGCAGAAATCAAATCATCTTTTGAAGGGGTGTCGATTCCTAAATAACAAGGCGCAATAATCGGCGGGGAAACACTTCTGAAGTGAATTTCCTTCACACCTGCATCTTTAAGGATTTTTACCAGTCTTTTCGAAGTTGTTCCACGAACGATAGAATCGTCGATGATGACAACTCTTTTATCTTTAATTTCAGAAATAATCGGGTTCAGCTTAAGGTTTACTACCCTTTCTCTCATTTCCTGAGTCGGTACGATGAAAGATCTTCCGATGTATCTGTTTTTAATTAAAACCGGACGGAAAGGAATTCCCGAAGCTTTAGAAAAACCAATTGCAGCAGGAACTCCGGAATCCGGAACTCCGATTACCACATCAGCTTCTACAGGAGCCTGTTCCCAGATTTTTTCACCGGATTTTTCTCTGATTTCGTAAACGTTGATGTTTTCTAAAGAAGAGTCAGGTCTTGCAAAATAAATATATTCAAAAGAACAGATTCTCTGCTTCGCCTTTGCTTCATCTACCATGATTGAATGAAGTTTTCCCGGTTCGTTTTCATTCGTATAAATGATTTCTCCAGGCAAAATATCACGAACATATTGAGCTCCAACAGCGTCTAAAGCTACAGATTCAGAAGCTACAACATATGAGTTTTCGTTGATTGCTCCCAAAACCAAAGGTCTGATTCCGTTGAAATCTCTGAATGCGAAGAATTTATTTCTTGTCATTCCAACAACCGAATACGCTCCTTCAATTTTATCCATCGTTGCTTTGATTGCTCCACGAAGTCCAAGATCAAGATTTTTTTGAATTAATCTTAAGATAACCTCAGAATCAGAAGTCGCTCTGAAAACCACACCTTCAGCTTCCAACTCTTGCTTCAGCTCTTTTGCATTGGTTAAATTACCATTGTGAGCGATAGAAAGTATAATCTGGTCATATTCGTTTTTGGCGAAAAATGGCTGAAAATTATATTTCTTTTTGTCTCCTGCAGTCGTATAACGGGTGTGTCCGATTGCAGAATTTCCCATAAAAGTTTCAGGATCGGGTATCTCTTTATAAACATCCAAAACCAATCCTTCATCTTTCATATTGGTGATTTTTCCGTCTTTAAGAACAGAAATACCACAAGCTTCCTGACCTCTGTGCTGAAGCGCAAAAAGCCCGAACTGTGAAAGCGAAAACGTATCAAGATCGTTATCAGAATAC
>NZ_JBFRGA010000109.1:4604-13209 GCF_052115105.1 Chryseobacterium sp. 2TAF14 | reverse complement strand
TCATTAAGATCAGCGGCTCATTATTAGAAAGATCGTCACCTCTCAGAATACTGAATCCTGATTTCCATTTAAGGTTTTCTGAAATTTTGAGCTCTGCATCTGCATCTATCCCAAAAATCCTCGCTTTAATTTGTTGATACGTCCAAACCGGGAAAACTCCTCTTATTGTTGTTTTAACGCTTGTAGGAATCTGATTTACAAAGCTGTCAGACAACATTACGTAAGGCGCTACCTCAAGATGCAGACCTTTTAGAACATTGAATTGTGTTGCAAAAGAAAGATTAACGTTATAAATGGTTTCTTTCTTTATACTTAAATTCCCTTCTTCCATCATGGCTGCAGAGTGATGAAGACCGTCTGAAAACAGTTCAGCAGCATTTGGAGTTCTTTCAGCTCTCGAAAGGTTCAGCTTTAGTTCCATATGATCGGTCGGTTTGTATTCCATCCCGAGATTTGCTGAAATATTATGATAATCTAAAACAGGTCTGGTTAAAGTTCTGCTTCCCGATTCACTTACAAAAAACTGAGGAAACAGATCGAAAAAACTTTCTTCCCATTTGTCTGTATCATAATATTTGTAAGAATCATATCTGCTGAAATCATAACGTACTGCTGCTTCAGCATTAAATTTAGAATTAAACCTATATTTAAAAACCGAAAAAGCACCTGCATCATAACGGTAATAATCAGGTATCAAACGTCTCGCTTCGGTTCTCGGGTCAGGAAAATTATCCTGATAAGTCCCTGAAATACCGCTCTCCAAACTCCAGTTTGAGCGCTCCAATAAATGAACAAGACTTGCAGAATGCGTAATCAGCCTCAAATCCATTGAAGGTAAATCTGCACGTTCCGCTCTTCTGATGTCGTATTCTTCTCTTCTGTTACGCTGAAAGCTGTATTGAAAGGTAAGTTTACCAAAATCTGCAAATCTTCTGTAAGCCGAAAGCTTGGCAATCTGATGATCAACCACCTGTTTAGGACTTACCATATCATAGCTGAAATCATCCAGAAAATAAGGCTGTCCCAGATTAACTGCTTTACGAAAATCGTCGGGACTCGACAAATGTGCACCTTTGTAAATCCCGAATTCCTGATTGATACCGCTGTAAGAAATATCAAAACCCTGCAAAAAGCTATGTTTTCCGAAAGAGAAATTAAACGAGTTAAATTCCTGACCCGTATTCTGCAACGTATGATGCGGAACATATTGGTCTCCCGTCTTTCTGTAACTTCCTCCGGTTTTTACAAACCATTGGTTTTTCCAGGTTTTTGCGACATTTGCAGCAATCTCACCACCTTTTCCATTCGAGATTCCTGAAAGCTTAGCGCTTCCCATAATCGTATCTTTCTTTGGTAAAATTGCAGGCTCCAAAACGACAACTCCGCCTACTCCTTCATTTCCATACTTCAAAGCGGAAGCACCTTTGATAACATCGATGTGCTCAAAATCGTACACATCAACATTCGGAGCGTGCTCTACTCCCCATTCCTGCTCTGCCATTTTCACCCCATTATTCAGAATAGAAATCCGGCTTCCATACAAGCCATGAATTACAGGTTTTGAAATATTATTTCCTGTTTTCAGTGCTGTAACTCCTGAAATTCTGGTTAATAAATTCCCCAGATTTTCAGTTGAATTTCTTTCAATTTCAGTTTTATCAAGCGTTCTCATAATCACAGAACCTTTTGTTTTGTGGCTTCCGTGAATGGTAACGGTTTGTATATCACCTATATGATGTTCTAAAATAATGGATAAGTGCAAATCTCTGCCGACTCCCACATTTTCAGTATAATCATCGCACAGAGGATGCTTTGCAATGAGCTGATATTTTCCTGCAGGAATATTATTGAATGAAAACTTTCCTTTTTTGTCTGTTTTTGCAGTATAATCTCCGATTTTTACCACTGCGTTTTCGAGCATGGTTTTATCGTGAAAATCCTGAACAGTTCCTTCTACCGTGTAAGTTTTCTGTGCGTTTGTTATTGCAAATCCGCAAAGGATAAGCAGTAAACTGTATATCAATTTCATTGTAAAATAGATTGATTGTGTATGTTTTAAGTTAATAGTTCTTAGTTGTCGGTTGATAGTTGTCAGTTGTGAGATGATAAACTATTACACTAAAATCTAATAACATGATTAAAATCATTATAAAAGTTTTACAACCTTTAGAATTTAACTTAAAACATATTTTCGTTAAAATTTGAATTGGATTTTTTTGAAATTATAAATCTTCACGCTAAATTTTAACCATTAAGATTTTAATTAAGCAGTTTAGAATAATTAAGTTGAGCTTCGCTTTTTAAAGCATACTTAAAAATCTATATGATTTTTCTTAATGAAACTTAACTCCTAAATTAACCTTAATGGTTAAAAACAGGGTTAGTTTTATTAAAATATATCATGCATTTAAAAATTATTCAACCTRTGAAAAATTTAAAGCAAAAAAATCCGGAAAAGAATCTATTGATTATGAAATTGCGGGTGGACCGCGAAGTTGGAAGGTAAATTTAGTTTGCGACCAGATTTTTTCCTGTACAGCAAAAACCTGCTCTGCCTCATGAGTATGTTTGATCAAAGTAAAACTAAATTCGTCTGGTAATAAAGTATTGCCTGTTGCTAAGAAATGACAAGCCAAACAGTCGCCTGCTTTTTCTTTTGCATCAGATTTGGTGATAGAATTTTCTGTTTTTTTAAGATTGAAATGCTTAAAATCTCCAGAATCATGATTGTGAAAGCTTGAAGAAAACAACGCAAAGAAGTAAATCCCAAACATCAGTTTGGAGATAAAACTCTTTAGTTGTCGGCTTTCCTTAAAAATCATCTGGCAAAATTATAAAAAATTATTGAGAATGATTTGTCTAAATGTTATTTTTATTTGGTAATATTTGTTTTTAAAAGATAGCATTCCTACGGAATGCAAAATGTAGCTGCAATTTTATTTTCTACACAGATATTCCTCTTCCGGAGCAAGCTTGTGAATGGATCACTGTTTACAAAGGTGTCGCTCCTCCGGAGCTTCCCGCCTGAAGATATTCTTTCTACAAAGGTTTTGCTCCTCCGGAGCAAACTTAAATCACATTTTTAATTACAAGTTTTTTTTAATATAAATATTATCTCACAAAAAAAGATGAACCAAAGTCCATCTTTTTGTCATTTATTTAAGAAAAAATTAATCTAATTGCGTTCCCAAATGCTCCCATTCCTGCAAAGCAAGATCGAGGTCTTCTTTGGTTTTGTTGTATTTTTCTAAAGTTTCTTCAGAAGGATTTTCTTTGGTGAAAGATGCTTCGAAGCTTTCTATTGCGGTTTCCAGTTCAGAAATTTTTTCTTCAACTTTTTTTATTTTGTTTTGAATGCTTTTCTGTTCTTTACTTATAATTGTTGATGGTTGCTGGTTGTTAGTTGTTGGTTTTTCTTCAACTTTTTTAGCCTTTACCTCAACTTTAGGTTCTTCTCCGTGGAGTTTTGCTTTTTCGGCAGAAATTTCTCTGATGGATTCTTTTTGTCTGAACTCAAGATATTCGTTGATGTCGCCTAAGAATTCTTTCATTTTACCATCACGGAATTCGTAGATTTTATCGCAGAGTCCCTGTAAAAATTCTCTGTCGTGCGAGATTACAATTAAGGTTCCTTCAAATTTCTGTAGAGCTAATTTGATAATTTCTTTCGACTGAATATCCAGGTGATTGGTAGGTTCGTCCATAATCAACGTGTTGAACGGACGTAAAAGTAATTTACAAAGCGCCAAACGGTTTCTTTCACCTCCAGAAAGTACTTTTGTTTTTTTATTTACGGCTTCACCCTGAAACAAAAAAGATCCTAATAAATCCCTTACTCTCGGTCTTGTTTCTTCGGTTGCGGCATCTTCCGCTTCTTCCTGAACGGTTTTATTTGGTGTTAAAACTTCTTCCTGATTTTGAGCAAAATAACCAATGTTTACATTATGGCCAAGATTCCAGCTTCCTGAATAATCTTTAATATCTCCTGCCAGAATTTTCGCTAAAGTCGTTTTCCCTTGTCCGTTTTGACCAAGAAGAGCAATTCTGTCGCCTCGCTGAACGATAAAATCAACATCATCAAAGATTTGTTTTTCACCGTAAGATTTCCCAAGATTTTCAGCTTCGAAAATAACTTTTCCGGGAACCTGTGACTGAACGAAACGGATATTGAATTTAGAAACGTCTTCATTATCAACTTCGATACGCTCTATTTTATCTAATTTTTTAATCAAAGACTGGGCAAAAGAAGCTTTGGTCGCACTTGCACGGAATTTATTGATGTTATCTTCCATCTGCTTGATTTCCGCATCCTGATTCTTTTTAGCCTGAATCAGCTTTTCACGGCGGTCTTCACGCATGATCAGATATTTAGAATAATTGGCTTTATAATCGTCAACTTTTCTGTTATTCACATCAAAAGTACGGTTACAAACCGCTGTCATAAACTGTTTATCGTGGCTTACCAAAACAATTGCACCGGGATATTCTTTCAGAAAATTCTCAAGCCAGATAATCGATTCCATATCCAAGTGGTTGGTAGGCTCATCGAGAAGCATCAGATCATTTTTCTGAAGAAGCAGCTTTGCCAGTTCGATTCTCATTCTCCAACCTCCGGAAAATTCGTCGGTAATTTTTTGAAAATCATCTGCTTTAAAACCTAAACCAAACAAAACTTTTTCGATATCACCTTCCAGATTGTAGGCATCATGATGCATCAAAAGGTCGTTCAGATCAGTCATTCTGTTAATTAAATCCGTATAAGAATCGCTTTCGTAATCGGTTCTTACGGTCAACTGATGGTTTATTTCTTCCAGTTCTTCTTTCCATGCATTTATTTGCTCGAAAGCCTGCATCGTTTCGTTCCAGACGGTTCTTCCTTTCACAAAATCAAGATCCTGCTTCAAGAAACCAATGGTAATATTTCCTTCAGGAACCACATTTCCTTCGTAGAAATTGATTTCTCCGGAAAGCATTTTTAGCAGCGTAGATTTCCCCGCTCCGTTTTTACCAACCAAACCAATTTTATCATCTTTTTTAATGGTAAAATTTACGTTTTGAAATAAATAATTACCCGAATGATGTAATCCTAAACCCTGAACCGAAAGCATTTGAAATGAATATTAAAAGTGAATAATGAATGTGAATCTTTTTCGGGTGCAAAAATACGGAAAAGAAATGAATGACAGTAAAATAAAAAGAGCTGCCTTTGTGAGACAGCTCTATCCTAAATTTTAACATGAATATTTACCGTTCCGGCTTTGTTTTGCCGGTGTCTTATTTTATTTTTAAAAATTAAATTCTACAATGCTTTGAGAAATTTGATTGGTAAGAAAATCGATATAAACGATATTGGGTAAAGCATGTCTTTTGTTTACAAATTCGTATTTTAAAACTGCCGGTAATTTTGCGTTGGCCTCTTTAGCCATATTTTCTATAGAGTCGAAAAAGTCGGTAAAACCTTGCGGCGTCAACGTCCACGATAAGAGGAATAAGCTGTTTTTATTCTCTGCGTTTTTAGAAAACTCGTCCCATTTAGCCAATTGATTAGCCTTCATTTTATCATAATTATTGGTATCTGCATACTGGTCAAAAACTTCCAGATTATAGCTTCCATCGCCAAAATCATGATATCTGAATTTTCCTTCAGCCGGATTTATAAAATCGTCATAATCAAACACAACAATCATTTTACCTCTTAAATCACCCAATTTTATTTGTGAAATGTTAATTTGCGGATCATTAGATTTATATAAAATATCGCTGTAATTATTGATCACATCATTTATTTTAGGAATAATCTCGCTTGGTTTATGATCTTCATAATTGCGGATGTGAGAAATTTTCAGGATTGCAATTTCTGAAGGTGAATTTTTAAGAAAACTTCTTACGTCATTCAGAATATCAATAAAATATTCGCCGCTSCATCCTTTACCATCGGTTCTGTGGTAGGTGACAAGCTTATCTTTGTCGAAATCTATTCTCACATCAAAATATCTTGAGCCGTTTTCGAGCTGCTTCCCGATTGAATCGTACTGAGTTTTTACCAAATGATTTGCAAAATTCAAAGGTGCGCAGTTTCTGAGCTGAGACATTCCTGCATCGTGACTTCCGGGAATGGTGATCTGTTTCAGGTTTTTTTCTGAAGAAATACTATCCATCCATCGATTCATCATCATTCCGAACGAAAAACTTATTTCATTTACAGAATTACCGCCTCTTTGAAAGATAAATTCATTCAACGGACCTTTGTTGCTTTTTACGGCTGTACTTACTCTGTTTCCGCCGATATGATGGCAATCTGCACCGCCAAACCACCAATTGTTGCTTCCCGCACTGTGACCCTGAGCTAAAATAATATTATTAAAAGTGAAAATCTGATTATTCTGAAATTCTAAAACCAGAGTTCCCAACATTGCAAAATTCAAATCATCAGGATCGTGATTGAATGTGGTATTACTTTTATTGACCTGTTTTGAAAACCATTCTGCAACTTTTTTAGAACCTTTTCTGCCGATAGAAAAGCTAAATTTTCCGTCGCTTCCGCAGTTTGCAGAAAATCCCTGACGAATATGATGATTCGGATCCTGACCGTCTGTAACGGAAAAATCTTTTACGGTAAAACTGCCTTTTACCAAGTTGTTTGCACCAGATGCAAAAACAACTTCATTGTTTCTGTATTCCATGATTACTATTTGTTTTTTGGTTGTTTTTTTGAAAAATATTTTTGTAAAGCTTTACTTAAAAATAACAATTCAAAGTAACGAGAATAAAAGAACAAATAGTAGCGTAGAAATAACCAAATAAAAATTCCGTACTTGTACGGAACAGGTTTTATGCGGGAGAATAAATATTGTTGACGATGGCGTAAATTACAATTCCGACCGTATTTTTGGCGCCGATTTTTTCGATAGCCCTTTGTCTGTGGCTTTCTACAGTTCGCGGACTGATAAAAAGTTTTTCTGCAATTTCGTGATTGGTATATTCCTGACAGATCAGCTTTACGACATCTTTTTCTCTTTCAGAAAGATCATAATCCATACTGAAAAGCGATTTTTTCTTGGAAGTATTGTTCATGTAGGAAAGAAGCATCTCATGATCTTCGTTGGTAAAGAAAATTCCATTTTCAAAAACTCTTGATATTGCTTCTATAAATAATTTTTTGTCTGAATTTTTCGGAAGAAATGCTGAAACTCCCAGCTTAACCATGTAACCTAAAACCGATGTTTTGTAATGAGATGAAAGGATAATAATTTTCAGATCCGGATATTTATCTTTTAAGATCTCAACCAGCTCGAAACCGTTCATCGGCTGCATCTGAACATCAACCAAAGCGATATCGGGAAAATCTTCTTCGGAGCATGTCTCAAGATTTTCGAGAAAAAGGTTTCCGTTATTTGCCATCATCGTTACCAAAAAGTTTTTTTCTTTTGACAACAACATTTTTACCCCTTCAAGAATTAGCTGCTCATCATCTACCAAGGCAATTTTTATTTGGCCACTCATTGTTTTTTCTGAATTTTAAAGATTAATCGGCTTCCTTTATTTATGATACTTTTCCATTTGAATGCGGCATCCATCGACTGCATTCTGGATTCTATATTTTTGATTCCCATCCCTTTTTTCACTTTTTCATAATCAAAACCCTGCCCGTTATCAAAGATAACAATTCCTGTAAAATCATTAAAATCTTTGATGAGAATATCTATTTTATCTGCCGTTGAATGTTTAATGACATTTGTTGTAAACTCCTGTATAATTCTGTAAATCTGCACTTCTACGAACACATCTTTTTTGTGGTATTCTGAAGAGACATGAAGCGAAATACTGATTCTTGCCGATAAATTGGTAATTAATTCTTCGATGTATAAAATCAGCCCTAATTTTTCCAGATTCACAGGATAAAGAGAGTGTGAAATATTTCTTGTACTGTCAATCAGTTCTGAGATCTGGCTTGAAATAACTTCTGAAGTAGATTCATCTTCAATATCAAGATTATTTAACCATAAAGAAAGAATGTTTAGCCTGTTGCCAATATCATCATGCACCGAAACCGCAATCCTTTTACGCTCTTCTTCCTGCACCTTGGTATTTTCTAAAACCAACTGCTTCTGATGCTGAATTTCTGCTAAATTCTGGGCTTCTTTTTCTTTTAAAATACGATCTATAAAAGTTTTGTAAACCAGCAATATAAAAAATACGATAACTGCAAGCGTTACAATTATCAGAATAAGCAGGTTGATATTTAAGGTTACTTCTTTAATTTTAAAAATGTGTAAATAATTGAACAATACAAAATACCCGATAAAACATTATTAACTCCTAAAATCATATAAAAATTATCTTCTGATAGGTTTTTAACCTGCTGCTGCACAATAAAAAAGAAGACAGAAACAGAATAATAGAAGAAAATACACGCATCGATTAAAGTGAATCTGCTCATATTCTTACCGGTTTTTATTTGTTGTAATAAAGTAAACCCGGCAAAACAGATGATAATAATATTGGAAGCAACTTTTACTTCATCATTATTAATAATCAGCGTAGGAATAAAATTTACAATTAAAAACACTAAAGCAACAAACGAAATAATACCCAACATATATTT
>NZ_JBFRGA010000109.1:0-4597 GCF_052115105.1 Chryseobacterium sp. 2TAF14 | reverse complement strand
CTTGGTGATGTATAAACTGGTCATGAGTAGAAATTCTCCTGCTATGTAATACGGATATAAAAACGAAGTGTCTTGCAGCTCCGGAACATAAGCAAAGAAAAGACTAATTAATTCAATAAGAAAAAGAAAAACAATATAATAGGCATATTGTTTTTCTTTTTTATCGAGAATGGTAAATTTCCAAAATATTAGAGCTATGATAGCTACAAGCAATCCATAATTGATAAACAAAAATGTTTTGTAAAATTCTACCATTTCAGCAATTATTCATCTGTCCCAAAATCTGGTATTTTACAAACCGGCGGACAAGGTTTTGCCCAATCGTAAGTATTTGAAATAGTTTCAACACTTCCGTTTCCTAAATTTTTATGAAAAGCAATAAAAACCAAAGCAGGCAATTGTTTTTGATAGATTTCCGAATATTTCAATCCGAATGAGCAAACAAAGCTAAGATCAGAATCTGCATGAGCAATTTTTTCTGCAGGAACATAGAATTTATTGAAAATACTTTTAGATTTTCCTTCCTTGAATTGAGCATAGAACCAATCCTGCCCGTTGCTCTGCCAAGATTCGATAGAGTTTACCGCTTTATCCTGCTCCATAATAGGCTGGTTTGTAATCGGAAAAAACATATCAGAATCGTTATCGATCTTACGCATGTCTTTTGACAGCAAAGCATTTTTAACAACCGTATAAGTCTGAATTTCAGTCAATCTCAAATCGTTTTCCAACTGCTCGAAAGGGCAAAAAGGAAATTCGCCGGTTTCTACTTTATTCCCTTTTTCATCCAATGGGCATAAAATCAGTGTCAACTGACCTTTCACAACTCCTATTTCGGCACAAAATTCTTTATTAGAATTATTTTTCTTAAGCCATTGTACCTGTTCAGGTGATAGATTGAATACATAATTTGGCGGAAAAAGCCCTTCAATTCTTGCAAGATCTTGCTTAGCCATGATCCAGCCTTCCAAAGCCATAGAATATTCGTCTCTGTTTAAATTGTTCATAAAAGATGGTTTTTAATTCTGTGTATAAAATTATTGAATCTGCCCAAACTACACAAACATCCCATGAATAAATAATAATTATTTAATAATTTCTCACAGTCACATGAAAACAGCTCTGCTGCCTTTCTTTAATGTAATAAATACGGCCTGCATTTGCATAATATTTAAGAACTTTTTCGAGGGCGGCTTCCATTTTGGGGTTATTCTTTAAAACACCGTTAAATCTTACATAAGAAATATCGAATGAATTACCGTAATTATGCGAGCTAATACCCAAACTTGCATTAGAATTTACCTTTCTCAGCCTGCATTGATCTTCGAGCGTTCTGGTCACCGAGGTCACCGTAAAAGTATGACCTTTGGTTTCTTTACTGAACCTTGCCCCGATCTTTTCTAAAGTAGCTTTTCCTTTAGAAACCATCCACGCTCTGCTGTAATCTAATTTCTGAACCTTAAAACCCTTTCCCGATTTTTTGATCGAATGAAATTTTCCGCTATTGATGTATTTCTGAACGGTAGCCGTTGTTTTCAGAATTTTTACATTAAAACTTCTTGATGCATCCAAATGCGGCTTGTAAAGCGAGGTAGGCTCTACTTTTAAGATCTCTGTAAGATCGTAGCATGGCAACGATTTAGCAGATTTCTGGCTGAATAAAAACTGACAAAAAAATATGGAAATAATAAACAGGCGCTTCTTCATTAAAGGCTATTTTTACTTTAACGCAAATTTAAAAATTTTGTTTTGTTTTCTTTTATCATATTTGCATTCATAATAGTTTATAATAAAAAAAGGAAAACTTCTGTAGAAATTTTCCTTTTTTATTTTTAATATTTACTTCTTAATAAATTTATGGCTGCGGGAAGAACCTTTGCTGTTCAACATCAAAAGATAATTTCCTGTTGGTAAATCACTTACTTTTAACCTATAATTTTTACTATTTATGCTTAAATTTTTCACAAGTTTTCCGTCTGAGGCAAAAACTTTAATGTTTTCTACATCTTCATTACTTTCGATAGCAAGAACATCAACCACAGGATTTGGATATACATTTATAATTGGCTGTTTTTTAGTCTCATTAACGCCTAAAGAAGGAATCATGGCTTTAGTCATATACTGAAACTGCCCTGTAACCATCTGAGTTTGAACTCCCGTTGTTGTATTTATTGAAAACACTGCGCTACCCGTAGTATAAAGTATATTGCCGTTACCTGCTTCTATCACTCCTCTTAAATTGCCTGTACCTACAGGATAATAATTTATAATACTTCCATTCGTTGGTGAAAGCACATAAACTCCTGCATTATTTCCCGATCCTGAATGATTTTGAAATACCGCCGCAACAATATTACCATTTGCCAAAAAATTGATCTGCTGTAAATTTTGAAAAACTCCCGGAGCAACCAAATTGCCCAGCGAAGCACCCGAATAGTTGAGCTTTTGAATACCGTTTGTATCTAATCCCGACACATATACAACTCCATTTTTATTATCTAATATATCAAAGATAGACGTATTAGGAGCCGGATAAGTTCCGATAAAAGTTCCGCTGGTTGTATATCTGATGATACTGTCTGCCGTAGAACCGTTACCATTGCCGTCATTTGCAACCCAGACTTCATTATTTACTACATTTATTCCTCTCACATTATCAAGTCCGGTGGTAATTGATGACTCATAAACACCTGCCAGATTATAAATGTATATCTTGTCATTGGTCTGGTCTGTTATCCAGATTTTATCATTTACCTGGGTAATACCTTTTATAGTTCCCGTCGCCTGCGAGGTAAGGTCTATAAAATTAGGGTTGATCACGGTTCCATCTGCCAAATTTAAAAGAAGAACTCTTTTAGCAGCACTTGCAGAAGACACTACTAAAATACTGTTTTGAGCCGACGTAATCCCAAACCCAAAAAGAGAAATTAATAATGTAAAGAAAATAGATTTTAAAGTCATAATGCATTATTTTTAAATTAATAACAAATATAATTACATCCATAAAAATAGTTAAAAAAATAAAACCATTACAACAATTCTTTATTTTTAGTAAAAAAAATATGTTAAAATAAAGATTAAAGTGAAAAATTATTTTTTGTACATTAGCTTTACTAATCAAAAAATACAATTAGAGATGATTTCAAAAACTTCAAAATTTGTTGCTGAAATGTTCGGCACCATGGTCTTAGTTTTAATGGGTTGCGGTAGCGCTGTCATTGCAGGCGCAGACGGAACCACAGGAGTAGGACTATTAGGAATTTCTTTCGCATTCGGCTTAAGCGTTGTTGCCATGGCTTACGCAATTGGCCATATTTCAGGATGCCACATCAATCCTGCAATTTCTATTGCAATGGTTGCAGCAGGAAGAATGAAAATAGGCGAAGCAGTCAGTTATGTAATCGCCCAGATTATCGGAGCCATTATTGGAGCCGGCGTTCTTTATCTTATTTTCACCAATCATCCGGGGGCAGAAATGAAACCTTGGGCTTTAGGATCCAACGGTTGGGGAACAGGATACCTTGATGAGTACAACACCCTTGCAGCGTTTGTTGCAGAATTTGTTTTCACATTTATCTTTTTAATGGTGATTTTAGGATCAACTTCTACAAAAAATATCAATGGTGGATTTGCGGGTTTGGCAATCGGTTTTTCTTTAGTTTTAATTCATATCGTGGGTATTAAAATCACCGGAGTTTCTGTAAACCCGGCAAGAAGCATTGGTCCTGCAATTTTTGCAAAAGGCGAAGCTCTTTCGCAACTGTGGCTGTTTGTTGCGGCTCCCGTTTTAGGTGGAGTTTTTGCGGCATTTACTTACAATTTATTGATTGAAAAGCCGGAATCAGCAAAATAAAAACACATTTTTTTATATAAAAAACAATTCCTGTCTTTTCAGACGGGAATTTCTTTATTTCGACTTCTTGATTTCAAAAGGATTTTTAAAGATCAGTTCTTCATGTTTTCCTTTTACCTCCATTTTTTTAGATAATAAATTGAGCGCCATTTTCCTTATGAAAAGATCTTTATCCGTAAGATTCCAGTAAAGATCTTCGTGTACTTTCTTAGGTTTTCGGATCAGATAAAATTCTGTTTCCCAGGAATCTACATTGTGATAAAACTCAATAATTCCGCAATGTTCGGGAATTACAGAATGCTCTATCATTCCCATCGGCAAAAGAAAACTGAAAGAATTGCAGATGTAATCGCCGCAGCAGATCTTATCATGTTTCAGAAATTTCTCACCTGTAGAAGCATTAACGTAAAATTTTTTAAAATCATTTTTAAAATCACTTTTAGAAAGTTTAATTTCTATTTCGTGACTATACCCTTCAAAATTGATCACCAGAATATCAGCTTCCCAATCTGCCTGAAAATGATTGGTCAACACAATTTCTTTCTCAAAATCACATTGAGAATGAATGTATGCATGAACTAACTCTTCGATTTTTATCACACTTAAAAAATTTTAGATTTTAGATTATAATATTCTAAAACAACTAACTAACTAACTAACTAACTAACTAACTAACTAACTAACTAACTAACTAACTAACTAACTAACTAACTAACTAACTAACTAACTAACTAACTAACTAAC
>NZ_JBFRGA010000108.1:0-13228 GCF_052115105.1 Chryseobacterium sp. 2TAF14 | reverse complement strand
AAGCAGAACAATGCCAAAATTAAAAACGAAATCAGGTGCTAAGAAACGTTTTGCTCTTACCGGAACGGGTAAGATCAAAAGAAAAAACGCTTACAAAAGCCACATCTTAACAAAGAAAGAAACGAAGCAGAAGAGAAATCTTACTACTACTTCTTACGTTGCTAAAGTGGACGAGAAAAGCGTTCAACGTCAATTAGCAATTAAGTAGTTTTTATAAATCCTATATTCGGTTTATAAGAATAACAATTCAAAATTTTAACCCTGAAATGGAGCAGCTAAGAGTAATGAAAAAATTACCGCACATTTCAAAAAAAACAATTTAAATTATGCCAAGATCAGTAAATGCCGTAGCTTCTAGAGCTCGCAGAAAAAAAATCATGAAACAAGCTAAAGGTTTTTTCGGTAGAAGAAAGAACGTTTGGACTGTTGCTAAAAACGCGGTACAAAAAGCAATGCAATATGCTTACCGTGGAAGAAAAGAGAAAAAGAGAAACTTCAGATCACTTTGGATCATGCGTATCAACGCTGGTGCCAGAGAGCACGGAATGTCTTACTCTCAGTTTATGGGAGCTCTTAAAAAGAACAACATTGAGCTTAACAGAAAAGTTTTAGCAGATTTAGCAATGAATCACCCTGAAGCTTTCAAAGCAGTTGTAGATCAAGTAAAATAATGTAAAATATTTTGTTATCAATATAAATCCTGAGTTTTTTGCTCAGGATTTTTTTATTATTTACATTTGCTTAAAATAAAAAAAACTACTATTTAAAGTGAAAAAAATTGCAGGTCTTCTACTTCTTTCTTTAGCATCATATCATTTGCAGGCTCAGAGTTTTATCCAGGCTTATCAGACGAGAGCCAACCAGGTTACTCAAACCAATATCAATACTTTGCTTCAGGAGTTTGCAAGTTATGGCATCAAGACGACAGGTTCTGCAGCAAATACGAACGCGCTGAACTGGCTTAAAGCTAAATACCAATCTTATGGTTACAACGCAAGCCAGATTACAGAAGATTCTTTCAATATCGGGAGTACGACTTCCAAAAATTTAATTATTACTAAAACAGGAACGGTTTATCCGAATACTTACGTAATTATTTGTGCACATTATGATACCGTAAATGGTCCCGGAGTAAGTGATAACGGAAGCGGAACTTCTATTTTGCTGGAAGCTGCAAGAATTTTAAAAGACGTGCCTACGGAATATTCTGTAAAATTTATTCATTTTTCGGGTGAAGAACAAGGTTTGGTGGGGAGCAATCACTACGTGAATAATGTAGTTTTTTCTAATAACGTTCGTCAGTTAAATTTAAAAGTAGTGTTTAATATTGACCAGGTTGGTGGACAGCTAGGAAATATTAACGACACAATTAATTGTGAAAGCGACCAGACTTCTGCAGGTGGAACAGCAAATAATGCACCTTCACTTATTAAGACTCAAGAATTGGCCAATTGTACAACGCTTTACTCTCCACTTCAGGTAAATATGTCGCATGCTTATGCCTCAGATTATATGCCTTTTGAAGGAAAAGGAGATGTGATTACAGGTTTTTATGAAACGGTAAGAAGTAACAATGAGCATTCGCCAAGCGATACTTATGCCAATATTGATCCTGTATATGTTTTTAATGTCGGGAAAGCGGCAGTTGGAGCTTTGCAGCATTTTGCCGTTGCATCTTCTGTTTTAGGAACTGATGAAATTGCTCAAAACAAACTTGAATCTGTTAAAATTTATCCTAATCCTGCAAAAGATATTCTGAATGTTGAAATTCCGGCAGAGATCAAAAATTTCGTTTTTGAAATAAAAGATATGAATGGCAGGTTAATTTCCGCTCATGAAAATGAAAAGACCATTAATGTTTCAAAATTATCCAGCGGAATTTATCTTTGTACTGTAAAATCTGAAAATGAAACGGTTACCAAAAAAATAATTATCGAAAAATAGATGATTTTATAGCCACGAATGCACGAATATTTTAATGAAAAGTTTAAAAAATTCGTGCATTCGTGGCAAAAAATAGATAAGTTCGCAGCTAAAAATATAGATAATAAATTATTTGTTTCTATCCAAAAGTATTTCTTCAATATTTTCTAAACTAATATTTTTAGCTTTGAGTAAAATCAAAAAATGATAAAGCAGATCTGCCGCTTCATTTTTAAACAGATCATTATTATTATCTTTTGCTTCGATTACCAATTCCACCGCTTCCTCTCCTACTTTCTGAGCAACTTTGTTGATTCCTTTTTTATATAAAGAATACGTATAAGAATCTTCAACTTTGTCATCAATTCGCTGACTTATTTTTTCTTCGAGCTCAAACAAAAATCCTTTAGAATCTTTATCTCCAAAACAACTGAAGCTTCCGGTGTGACAGACTGTATTTTTTGGAATAACTTTAATTAAAATGGTATCGTTATCACAATCAATTTCAATATTTTTTACTTTTAAAAAGTTTCCTGATTCTTCTCCTTTTGTCCAAAGTCGTTTTTTTGAACGGCTGAAAAAAGTAACAATTCCTTCTTCTTTCGTTTTATTAAAAGCTTCTTCATTCATATACCCCAACATTAAAACCTGTAAAGTTCTTTCGTCCTGAATGATGGCAGGAACTAAGCTGTCGTTATTTTTATTAAAATTAATTTTCATCGTATTGCAATTTTTCTGTTTTTCAATTCATTTTTTAAATCATCAATCCTCATTTCATTAAAATGGAAAATACTTGCAGCCAAAGCTCCCGTTGCCTTAGTTTGATTAAAAACATTTTCAAAATCTTCAATTTTACCAGCACCACCCGAAGCAATTACCGGAATATTTACGCTTTCTGAAATCAGTTTTGTGATTCTTAAACCAAATCCGTTTTTTGTACCGTCACCATCCATTGAGGTTAAAAGGATTTCTCCAGCTCCCAATTTTTCAACTTTTTTTGCCCAATCTAATGTTTTCAGATCCGTTCTTTCTCTTCCGCCTTTTACAAAAACCCAATCTTGATGTTCAACAAACTTCGTGTCAATTGCCACAACAATGCACTGACTGCCAAATTCTTTGGCTAGATCAGAAATCAATTGCGGATTTTTCACCGCCGAAGAATTAATGCTGATTTTATCTGCTCCGGCTTCCAGCAATTTCCTTACATCTTCAACAGAAGAAATTCCGCCTCCAACGGTAAAAGGAATACTGAGTTCTTTGGCAATATTTTTCACGAGTTCAACAAACGTTTTTCGCTCCTCGAT
Organism: Chryseobacterium sp. 2TAF14; assembly: GCF_052115105.1. Taxonomy (NCBI): domain Bacteria; kingdom Pseudomonadati; phylum Bacteroidota; class Flavobacteriia; order Flavobacteriales; family Weeksellaceae; genus Chryseobacterium; species Chryseobacterium sp. 2TAF14. The sequence continues at coordinate 10,001 of NZ_JBFRGA010000108.1, read as the reverse complement.
CGTTGCTGTAATGTCGAGAAAAACCAATTCATCTGCACCTTCATTTTCATATTTTTTGGCTAAATCTATTGGGTTTCCGGCATTTCTTAAACTTTCAAAATTGATTCCTTTTACGGTTGTTCCGTCTTTTATATCCAGACATGGAATGATTCTTTTTTTAAGCATTTTATTAATTGATTACGCAGAGGCGCAAATTTTTTAATTATATTTTTGATAGGATTTTATCCTATTCTTTATTAAATCGTCCCTTCGGGACTCTCTCTGGAAATCTTTGATTTGCAGTTAAAATAAATTCTGTAAATTTTTCAATGAAATTCTACCTTCATAAATTGCTTTTCCGATAATCGTTCCGCTGCATCCTATTTCTTTCATTTTATGAATATCTTCAATACAGGAAATTCCGCCGCTTGCAATGAGTTGAATATTTGTTTTATCTAAAATTTCTTTGTACAAATCTTCTGAAGCTCCTTCCAGCATTCCGTCTTTTGAAATATCGGTGCAAATCACATTTTTAATTCCTTTTTTCTGATAATCAAGAATCAGATCAATCACATCTCGATCACTTTCTTCCAGCCAACCTGAAGTTTTTATTTTTCTATTCTCACAATCAGCTCCTAAAATAATTTTATCAGGACCGTATTTTTCAATTAAACCAAAACAGAATTCACGATTTTGAACTGCAATACTTCCAATCGTTATTTGTTTTGCTCCTGAATTAAAGGCTATTTCTATATCTTCAATAGTTTTCAAACCACCTCCAAAGTCGATTTGTAAAGAGGTTTCTCGGGCTATATTTTCAAGAACTTTCTGGTTGACGATATGTTTAGATTTTGCACCGTCCAAATCAACCAGATGCAGAAATTTTATTCCGAAACTTTCAAATTCTTTGGCAACTTCTACAGGATTTTCATTGTAAATCTTTTTTGTTCCGTAATCACCTTTTGAAAGGCGCACACATTTTCCGTCGATAATATCAATTGCAGGAATAATTTTCATAACTAAAGGTTTAAAAAGTTTTGTAATAACTGTCTTCCAGTTTTCCCCGATTTTTCAGGGTGAAACTGCATCGCATAAAAATTATCTTTCTGTAAAGACGCACTGAATGGCAAAATATAATCACAAACAGAAGTAGTATCCTCTGACAGTTCACAATAAAAACTGTGCACGAAATAGACATCACTTTCTTCTTTAATTCCGGAATAAATGGTTGATTTAAGATCTGAAATTGTATTCCATCCCATGTGTGGAATTATATCTTTCGCAGGAAACTTTTTTACATGAATATCAAAAATTCCCATTCCGACTGTATTTCCTTCTTCGTTATTTTTACACATCAACTGCATTCCCAAACAGATTCCCAAAACAGGTTGCTTCAAAGTAGGAATTATCTGATCTAATCCTTTTTCCTTTAAAATTCTCATGGTTGAAGAAGCCTCACCAACTCCGGGGAAAATTACCTTTTCTGCATTTTTAATCAATTCAAAATCATCTGTAATGACCGAATCTGCTCCTAATCTGTTCAACGCATTTTGTACGGAACTTACATTTCCGCCGTTGTATTTTATAATTGCAATCATTTTACAGACTTCCTTTTGTTGATGGTAAATTAAAATTCTGATCAGACTGATTCACTGCCATTTTTATTGCTTTTGCGAAGGCTTTAAAAATAGATTCAATTTTGTGGTGTTCGTTTTGTCCTTCCGCTTTGATATTGAGATTACATTTAGCCGAATCGGTGAAAGATTTAAAGAAATGCTCAAACATTTCGGTAGGAATATCCCCTACTTTTTCACGCTTAAAATCGGCTTCCCAAACCAACCAAGAACGACCTCCGAAATCAATGGCAACCTGCGCCAAACAATCTTCCATCGGAAGCAGAAAACCATATCTTTCAATGCCTTTTTTCTTTCCCAATGCTTTTAAAACTGCCTCTCCCAAAACAATTCCGGTGTCTTCAATGGTGTGATGTTCATCAACTTGCAGATCTCCATTTACTTTAATTTTTAAATCTAAGTTGCCGTGTTTAGAAATCTGTTCAAGCATGTGATCGAAAAAATGCAATCCTGTCGAAATTTCAGAATTTCCGCTTCCGTCAAGATTGATTTCTATTTCAATATCGGTTTCGTTGGTTTTCCTGGATACTTTAGATTTTCGAGGGATTTGCTTTAAATATTGGTAAATTTCACTCCAGTTTTCCGTTGTCAAATCTGCATCTTCGTTTGGAATTTCATCAATAAAAATAGCTTTTGAGCCTAAGTTTTTTGCCAATTGAATATCTGTCAAACGGTCACCAATAACGAAAGAGTTTTTAAGATCGTAATCGCCGTAAATGTATTTTCCTAACAGTCCAATTCCTGGTTTTCTTGTTGGTAAATTTTCATGCTCAAAACTTTTATCGATTAAAATATCGTTGAAAATAATTCCTTCATTTTCAAAAGCTTTTAGTATTTTTTCATGAGGTTTTATAAAGTCAACAACGGGAAAACTTTCCGTTCCCAATCCATCTTGGTTTGTTACCATAACCAGTTCAAAATCAATTTCTTTGGCGATTTTTGAAAGGTTTTGAAAAACCCCGGGATAAAATTCTAATTTTTCTAAAGAATCTACCTGAAAATCTATGGGCGGTTCTATAATCAAAGTTCCGTCACGGTCTATAAATAATACTTTTTTCATGTTTAAATGTTTTTTAGAATTTGAATTAACCTGGTATTTTCTTCTCTGTTTCCAACATTAATCCTAATGCAATTCGGAATTTGCGGACTTCTTTTGCTTGTCAGAATTTCTTTTTCCAATAATTTTTCATAAACTTTTTCGACATCTTCAAATTCAATAAGAAAAAAATTGGCATCGGTCGGAAAAACTTTTTTGATGCATTTTACAGCCTGAAATTCATTTTTTAACCATAAAATTTCATTTAAAATACTTTCTATATTTTGCTGTACATTTTCCTGTTGATTGATAAGTTCAATTACTTTTTCTGAACTTAAAGAATTCACATTATAAGGCGCTTTTACAGAATTAATTAACGTAATAATTTCTTCGGAAGAATATGCCATTCCCACTCTCGCTCCAGCCATTCCCCAAGCTTTTGAGAAAGTCTGAAGGACAATAACATTAGGATATTTTTCCAGCAGCTCAATACAAGATTTTTTTCCTGAAAACTCAATATAAGCTTCATCCACCACTACAATTCCATTAAAGTTTTTAATGTAAAATTCAATGTCTTTTATAGAATTTCCGGTAGGATTATTCGGTGAACACAGGAAAAAAATTTTGGATTTAAAATCTTTTKAAATTCTCAGAAAATCATCTTTTACAATTTCAAAATCTGCATTTAAATCAATTTTTATCACTTTATTTTCATTGATTGAAGCGTAAAAACCATACATTGCAAACGACGGATTCATCATTAACACAGAATCTTTTTTAGGTTCACAAAAAACTTTTATAATCAAATCAATGAGTTCATCGCTTCCGTTTCCGACTGCGATTTGACTGACCGAAATATTTTTTATTTCTGAAAGCTTTTGCTTTAGTTTTTTTTGGGTAGAATCCGGATAACGACTTTGTTCTCCAAACGGACTTTCATTCGCATCCAGCAAAACCGGATTTTTAAATTCATTATGATCCCTAAAGCTGATGTAAGGCTGTAATTCTAAAATATTTTTTCTTACTAAACTATTGATGTTAAATTCTTTCATTTTCTTATTTTAATCGGATTGATACGGCATTTTTGTGAGCAAATAATCCTTCTGCTTCAGCCATGAATTCTATTGTTTTTCCTAAATTTTGAAGCCCTTCTTTCGATAAATTCTGAAACGTAATTTTCTTCACAAAACTGTCTAAAGAAACTCCGCTGTAATTTTTTGCAAATCCATTGGTAGGAAGCGTATGATTGGTTCCGCTTGCATAATCTCCTGCACTTTCACAGGAATAATTTCCAAGAAAAACCGAACCCGCATTTTGAATTTTCGAAATATATTTTTCAAAATCTTTTAAAGCCAAAATCAAGTGTTCCGGAGCATACAAATTGCTAAATTCTAAAGCTTCATCAACAGATTTTAACAAAATAAAATGGCTGTTTTCTAAAGCGTTTTTTGCAAATTCATTTCTTGGAAGCTCTTTAAGCTGTTTTTTCGTTTCTTTGATGGTTTGGTTAAAAATTTTCTCATCAGTTGAAAGAAAAATGACCTGACTGTCGCTTCCGTGTTCAGCCTGAGAAAGTAAATCTGCAGCACAGTATTCTGGAATTGCCTGTTCATCGGCAATTACCAACACTTCACTTGGTCCTGCAGGCATATCAATTGCCACATTAAAATTCTGAGCGAATTCTTTTGCTGCGACAACATATTGATTTCCCGGTCCGAAAATTTTGTAAACATTCGGAATGCTTTCTGTTCCTAAAGTCATTGCTGCAATAGCCTGAGCTCCGCCGGTTTTGAAGATTTTTGTAACTCCGCAAAGCTTTGCAGTATATAAAATGGCCAAATCAATATTCCCGTTTTTATCCGGTGGAGTGCATAAAATAATTTCTTTACAACCCGCCAGTTGAGCAGGAATTGCCAACATTAAAACCGTAGAAAATAATGGAGCAGTTCCTCCCGGAATATAAATCCCTACTTTTTCAATGGCTCTGTTTTCCCGCCAACAAATGACTCCTTTTGTGGTTTCAATCTTTTCAATTTCAGGAATCTGCGAGCCGTGAAATTTTGTAATATTTTCTTTTGCCTGCTGAATGGCCAATTTCAATTCTTCACTTATTAAGTTTTCCGAACTTTCTATTTCTTTTTCAGAAGCTTTGATGTTTTTAATTTCAGCCTGATCAAATTTTTTATTGAAAGCTATTAAAGCCTGATCACCATTTTTTTTGACTTCATTAAAAATATCGGCTATCAGTTCTGTTAATTGCTCTCTTTTTAAAACAGGTCTTTTTACTAGTTCTGCCCAGATTTCTTTTTGAGGATATTTATTAATTTTCATCTTAAATTACCATTTTATCGATTGGAATGATTAAAATATCCTGTGCCCCTTTTGCTTTCAGTTCATCAATGACTTCCCAAAAACGTTCTTCATCAATCACAGAATGAATGCTGCTCCAACCCTTGTCGGCTAAAGGAATTACCGTTGGACTTTTTAAAACCGGGAGAACATTGGAGACTTCTGAAATCTTATCATTCGGGACATTCATCAAAATATATTTAGAGTTTTTTGCCCTTAAAACAGACTGAATTCTGAACAGGAATTTTTCTAAAATTTTTTGCTTATCACTATTTAACTGGAACGTTTTTGCCAGAACAGCTTCAGACTTTAAAATGGTAACTGTTTCTCTCAAACCATTTTTGAATAAAGTGGTATTGGGATAAGAAGTTGCAATTTTTTTACCCTGAAAATAATTGATATCATCTGTTTCAACTTCTTTAGGAACTGCTATTGAAACTCTGCATTTGGAAAATCCTAAACTTTGGATAATTTCAATATTTTTTTGTTTTTCTGCTAAAAGATTTTCACCGACAATGGCGATATCAACTACTCCATCTTCCAGATATTGAGGAATGTCAGAATTTCGAAGATACATGATTTCCATTGGAAAATTGTCTACAGAAACTTTGAGCTGATCTTTTCCGTTGTTGACGAAAATTCCGCAGTCTTTGAGAAGCTGAAGAGATTCTTCGTAAAGCCGACCGCTTTTTTGTATCGCAATTTTTAATTTACTCATTTTATTATTTTATATCTGAGTAAACTAAAATGATTAATTGAAATAAATTGCCCGGGAAGAATTTAGAAACAAAAAAACCGTCTGTTTACTCAGACGGTTTTTAATTATTTTGATTTTTAACATAGTCAATAGATCAACAATTCCGTCTACCAGAGATGATGATAATAATGATGTACTGTTAAAAAATTCGGTTTCATTGTTGAAATTTTGTGATACAAATGTAGGACTAATTTTTAATCCTGCAAGAATTTTACGAAATAATTTTTTGATAGAGATTCATCATTTGGTGTGCAATCGGTTCATCATTAAACTTCTGAACAAACTCAAAACCTTTATCAGAACGGCGTTTTCTTTCAGATTCGCTATTCCATAAAAAATTTATTTTTGATTGAATATCCAAATAATTTTTTGGATCGATGTAAACAGAATCCGGGCCTCCTGCTTCAGGAAGACAGCTTGTGTTGCTGGTAATGGTTACCGTTTTTGAAAAAAGTGCTTCTATTACAGGAATTCCAAAGCCTTCAAAAAAGCTAGGATACACAAAAATATCGGCTGATTTATAAATAACCGCCAATTCATCCATTGAAACATTTTCTAAAAAATGAATCTGCTTTTCCATTTTATTTTTCTCAATAAAATGCTTTATTTTTTGAAAATATTTAGTTTTCTTTCCAACGACAACCAAAGGAATTGTTGTGTCTTTTATTGCTTTAACAATGCTGACCAAATTTTTACGTTCTTCAATTGTTCCGACATTTAAAATAAATCTTTCAGGAAGATTGAATTTTTCTTTGGTTTTTTGAATAAATTCTTCAGATTGCTCCTCTTTAAAAGCTTTATGACAACCCTGATAAATAACTTCAATTTTACTTTCAGGAACTTTTAAAAATTGGATAATATCTCTTTTGGTCTGCTCTGAAATGGCGATGATCTTATCAGCAGTATTTGCAGCTTTTTTGAATTTCCAAAGATGGATTTTTCTGTCAAAAAAAGAATAATATTGAGGATATCTTACAAATATAAGATCGTGAATGGTTACGATTTTTTTAATAGGTTTTTTGTCCCATTTTAAAGGTAATTCGCCTGATAATCCATGGAAAATATCTGCGTTTTCTTTTTGTGCATCTTTTCCCATTTTAAACTGTCGAGACATTGTTCCTTTGGAAGTTTCAACAAAAGTAACGTTGGGGTTTGCTAAAATATCCGAACCTCTTTCCGATTTGTTTTTATTGAGTAACAGGTATTGATTTTCAGGATAATATATAGACAAAATTCTAACTAAATCTCTTGAATAATTTCCTAATCCTGAAGTATTATGAAAAAAACGTTTGGCATCAAATGCTATCTTCATCTTCAGGTTTTATAATGTTTTGGGTAAGCTGTTTTTTCTTCCAGTGTTCAGATTTATCACTGTAAAGAAAAAATTTTCCGAGCTTGTATTTAAACTGCATATTGTTGTCATAATGCGGTCCCATAAAGCGATGCGGAATTGTGGGATCTTCTTTTAAACAAGCTTTAACAGCGTCTGTATAAACAGTGGGGCCTGTTGTTTTGTGTACGTTATGAGGGTGTGGATTGTTTTTGATATTATCTAAAATCATTTCCAGGGTTCTCTGTAAAAATGGGTGTCCTGCAGCATATGCAAGACCCCATTGTACATAATATGTTTGTGGAATTTCATCAGTCACCAAAGCGACATCGTCTTCACGAATAAACTTTTTGATCGGCTTATTGATTCCGCTGTCTACGTCTAAATAGACGCCACCTTTTTTATAAAGAATGGCATATCTGAAAAAATCTGCTTTGGCAGCTCCTATTGTCAGCCTGTTATAAGCTTTTAAATATTCCTCAGGAAATTCTTCTTTAAAAAAAGTCTGAATTCTATTATCATCATAAAAATGATATTCGTACTCAGGATTTTTTTTGAGCATTCTTTTGATATGAAACTTCGTAAGCCAAGGAAGCTTATCGGTTTTAAACGTCTGAAAAATTTGTTTAGGAATTGCCATTTTGCAAAGATTTAAACAGCTACGTTATTTTCTCTTAAAGCATCATTAAGAGAAGTTTTTTTGTCTGTAGATTCTTTTCTCTGACCGATGATCAAAGCGCAAGGAACCTGATATTCTCCTGCAGGATATTGCTTTGTATAGCTTCCGGGAATAACAACTGAACGAGCAGGAACTCTGCCTTTTATTTCAACCGGAGTTTCACCTGTAACATCAATAATTTTTGTAGAAGCCGTCAATACAACATTTGCTCCCAAAACAGCCTCTTTTTCTACATGCACTCCTTCTACAACGATACATCTGGAACCAATAAAACAGTCGTCTTCAATAATTACCGGAGCAGCCTGAAGCGGTTCTAAAACACCACCGATACCAACACCACCACTCAAGTGAACGTTTTTACCGATCTGTGCGCAACTTCCAACTGTCGCCCAAGTATCAACCATTGTTCCTGAATCTACATAAGCTCCGATGTTTACGTATGAAGGCATCATAATTACGCCCGGTGCAATATAAGCTCCTTCTCTTGCAACAGCATGCGGTACAACTCTCACTCCTTTTTCAGCGTAGTTTTTCTTCAAAGGCATTTTGTCATGAAATTCAAACGGACCTACTTCAATAGTTTCCATTTTCTGGATCGGGAAATACATTACGACAGCTTTTTTTACCCATTCATTCACCTGCCATCCGTTTTCTGTAGGTTCAGCGGTACGAAGTTCTCCTTTATCAACCAAAGAAATAACCTCTCTAATCGCCTTCTGGCTGTCTTCATTCTGCAATAAATCTCTGTTGTCCCAGATATTTTCAATAGTTTGTTGTAATGACATTTTCTGTATTTAAAAATTGTTAAAATTGAAGTGTCAAATATACAAAAAACTTAAGCAAAAGTGATGATTCAGAATAGGAGTAAACGATTAAAATTTCATTAAATATTTCTATGAAAATTTGTAATGAAGATCAATTTTTTCTTGTATAATTTAATGGAAATTCATCCTAATTTAATTTAGATTTTAATTAAAACATCAGCAATAATTAAAAAATTAAAGTATAAAGATAAAATGCAGCAGTATCCTAAAGTTTAATTATAAAACCCTCTGAGCGTGAAGATAGGCTTTGTTCCAGTATTTTTCGTTCAAGGAAGAAATTATAACTCCTTTGGAAGTTGATGCATGAATGAATTTTATTTCACCATCATTTTCAATAGTGTAAACAATACCAACGTGGGAAACACGACTTCCGCCTGAAGTGGCAAAAAATAATAAATCACCCGGTTTTACAACTTTAATATCGATCGATTTTCCTGATTCTGCCTGATCAGAAGATCTTCTTGGCAAACTGAAGTTATTTTCCTGAAAAACTTTTACGGTAAATCCTGAACAGTCGAAGCCTGAAGAAGAATTACCACCAAATTTATATGGAGCTCCGAGATAATTTTCGGCATCTTTCAAAAGACTTTTTACCGAACCTGAAACTTTGCCGTCAAAAGAAGAATCTAATTTTCTTAGGTCTTCAGATTTTACAACAGTTTTTGAAGAAGTTTTCTTAGAAGAAGAAACGTTTTTAGAGCTTCCGCAAGAAATGATTACGGTAGAAATTATCGCTAAAACAGCAAACTTTTTATATAATTTAATTTCTGAAAAACGCCATTTCATATTCATTTGAAAATCAATTAGATATTAATGCGTTACAAATATAAATTATTTTTATTAATTATACAATAACTATACTAGAACTATACTTTAATTATATATAAAATAATGTTGAATCTCAATTTTTATGTTTATATTTGAGCCTTCTTAAAATAATAATGGCGACTTACGAAAGTTTTATAAAGCTCAACGGAGCAATTGGTGATCTGATTTTTTATAATCTAAACGGTAAAAATATCGTGCGGAAAAAAAGCGGGTTCAATAAAACAGCCTTTAAAAAAAGTCCGACTTATGAAAAAGTGAGGCAAAACAGCTCTGAATTTGGGCACTGCTCAAAAATTGGAAAATTGATCCGTTCCTGCATTTCAAAATATATCGAATTGGCGGATGATGCCCTACTCTATCAAAGGTTTGCAAAAACAATGACCCATATCAAAGATTGCGATATGGAAAATGGAAAAGGAAAAAGATCTGTAAAATTTGGTTTGAAAACGAATGAAGGACGAAATATCCTTCAGCAATTTGAGTTTGGAACGATTCCCTATTTTGATCAAAATACATATATTTTACTTGGATTATGGGATAAAAGTCTGCATTTAGATAAAACACATGTTGCCGACGAAGCAGCGA
>NZ_JBFRGA010000107.1:0-18090 GCF_052115105.1 Chryseobacterium sp. 2TAF14 | reverse complement strand
CTTCGGGAACCTGCAAAGAGACATTGAAATGCTGAACAATTCTCAAGCCGACTGGTTACATATTGATGTAATGGACGGAAGATTTGTTCCTAATATTTCGTTTGGTTTTCCGGTGATGAAAACCATTCAGCAACATGCAAAGAAATTTGTAGATGTACATCTGATGATTGTAGAACCTGAAAAATATGTTGAAGAATTTATCGATTACGGAGCAGATCTTGTTTCTGTGCATTACGAAGCTTGCACGCATCTTCACAGAACAATCAATCTTATTCAGAGCAAAGGTGCAAAAGCTGGAGTTGTATTAAATCCTTCTACTCCGGTTTTAATGCTTGAAGACATTATCGCCGATGTAGATTTGGTATTATTAATGAGTGTAAACCCTGGTTTTGGCGGGCAAAAATTCATCGAAAATACTTATAAGAAAATTGCAGAGACGAAAGATCTTATTCTAAGTAATAATTCTACAGCTCTTATTGAAGTTGACGGCGGGGTAAATTTAGACAACGCTTCCAAATTATTTGAAGCAGGTGCAGATGTTTTGGTTGCCGGAAACGCAGTTTTCTCAACAGAAAATCCGGAAAAGACAATTGAGCTTTTAAAGATTTAAAATAAAAAAGGCAGTTTTTAAAAACTGCCTTTCTTCCCATTACATGAGAGTAATTATATGGTTATTAGTTTCTTATTTTTCTTGCGGAATAGCAAATGTGCTATCACTTTTTGATGGTATAAAGATGGGAAAATAAAAAACACAATCCTATCCGTAAAAACACGGAAATTTTAATTAATAAATCTTTATTATAATTTTTAATTTAAAAATATTGTAAAAACTATTGATAAAATATTAAACATTTAAACTTTAAGTAGAATCAATCTAAATAATATTTAAAAAATAATTAGTTCTTCGTAATTTTCTTATTAAAAAAAATAATAAATAATTAATACAAAATTATTAAAAACAAAAAAAATCCGGAATAATTTCCGGATTTTTCTATATATGAGTTTTAATTAAAAAATCTCTCTTCCTGAAAAATGAAACTGAGCTTCAATTAAAGCATTTTCATCAGAATCAGAACCGTGTACTGCATTCTCTCCTATGCTTCTGGCAAACATTTTTCTAATAGTTCCTTCAGCAGCTTCTGCAGGATTTGTAGCACCGATTAAAGTTCTGAAATCTTCAACAGCATTATCTTTTTCTAAAACTGCAGCAACGATAGGACCAGAGCTCATAAAGTCAACCAATTCTCCATAAAAAGGTCTCTCTGCATGTACTTCGTAGAATTTTTTTGCATCTGCAACAGTAAGCTGAGTTAATTTTAAAGCTTTGATCTTAAATCCTCCTTCTGAAATCTTTCCTAAAATAGCACCAATATGACCGTCAGCAACTGCATCTGGCTTAATCATTGTAAATGTAATGTTTGACATAACTGAATATTTTTTTTAATGGCGCAAAATTACAAAAAATATATAAATATTATTTTAATTTAATTTTAACACAAAATAACTTTTATTAAGAAATTTTAAAATCATTTTTGGCATACTAATTGCAATTACTAATTCGATTCTCATGTTTAATTTGAGTTTTCATGGTTATTAGTTTTTACCCAGCTTCGGCTGGGTTTTTTATTTTATAATAAACAATCAACTTAATTATGAAATTCATAATTATAATTTCAATTAAAACAAAACATGACAATTTATTGTTTCATAATCAATCARAGCAATAAATGATATTTGAAAAATCAGATTAAGATTACTTATTTACGGGTGGTTTCTTCCGCCTCATCCATAAGCTTGATATAGGTAGAATATCTCGTCGGCTGAATTTCACCGGTTTCTAAAGATTCTAAAACAGCACATTTTGGCTCATTTATATGAAGACAATTGTGATATTTACATTCTTCCCTTTTTTTGAATATTTCAGGAAAATAATGCTGCACCTCTTCTTTTTCAATGTCAATCATGGCAAATTCACGTACACCGGGAGTATCGATGACATTTCCGCCAAAATCCCAGAAATGCATCTGAGCAAAAGTAGTTGTATGTTTTCCTTTTAAATGCGTATCAGAAATCTCGGAAGTTTTTAGATTAAGATCAGGCTGCAATGCATTTACCAGCGTAGATTTCCCACAACCGGAATGACCGAAAAAAACAGAGGTCTTGTCTTTCAGTATTTCAACCAGGTCATCCAGATTAAGCTTAGAATAGGAAGAAATTTCCAATGTTTCATATCCAATTTCGTTGTAAAGAAATTCAATATCTTTTACAATTTCAGATTCTTCTTCAGAAAGAACATCCATTTTGTTAAACAAAATAAGAGGCTTTATATTGTAAGCTTCGCAGCAGGCAAGAAACCGGTCAAGAAAACCGAGAGAAGTTTCAGGATGTTTTAAAGTGAAAATAAAACATGCCAAATCAATATTTGAAGCGATAATGTGCGCTTCTTTTGAAAGGTTTACAGATTTTCGGATCAGGTAATTTCTACGGGGTTCAATTTTTGTAATCCAGGCAATATCATCCTGTTCAAGCTGAAATTCTACAAAATCACCAACAGCTAAAGGGTTTGTAAGTCTGGTTTTTATCAGCTTAAATTTCCCGCGAATTCTCGCTTCAAAAATTTTTCCGGTTTCCGTTTCCAAAACCTGATACCAGCTTCCTGTAGATTTAATGATTTTTCCTTTCATACGATAAGTGCAAATATAAGGAATTAGGTTTTAGATCATAGGATTTAGTTTATATCAGATTGTGAAAATATAAATCTAAATCCTACCACCTTTTTTTAAACCCAATTTATTTATTAATCATAATATTGTTTTGCACTTCAATAGATTCTTCGTGAATGGCTTTGAAGACTTTTTCAATAAAATCTTGTGACATTCCGGTCTCTGAAGCTTTTTGCGCAGCATATTCAGTAATAACTTTCCAACGATCCGGCTGAAAAATAGCAATATCATTCTCTTTCTTAAGCTTTCCGATTTTTGCAGAAATTTTCATCCTTTGAGAAAGCAATTCTATCACCTGGAAATCAAGATCGGAAATTAAAGTTCTGTGTCTTCCCATTTCTTCGTCAAATCCAGCTAAATCTGTATTTCTAACTTTCAGATTAGAAATCATTTCGCCCAAAACTTCAGGAGTGATCTGTTGCGAAGCATCGCTCCATGCTTCATCAGGATTAGAATGCGATTCAATAATAGCGCCTTGGTAACCAACATTCAGGGCTTCCTGGGTAATTCCCGCCAAACCGGTGCGGTTTCCGCAAATGTGCGACGGGTCAATCAAGATTGGAATATTCGGAAACTGACTTTTAAAATCTAAAGCAATCTGCCAGTTTGGATTGTTTCTGTATTTTGTTTTCTGGTACGTGGAAAAACCTCTGTGAATGGCTCCTAAATTTTTAATATCCTGACCTAAAAGTCTTTCTAAAGCACCAATCCACAAAGCCAAATCCGGGTTTACAGGATTTTTCACCAAAACTATTTTCTCGGTTCCTTTCAAAGCTTCTGCAATTTCCTGAACTGTAAAAGGGTTTACCGTAGAACGTGCGCCAATCCATAAAATATCTACATCTGCCTTCAAAGCTGCGTCTACGTGATGAGCATTGGCAACTTCTGTAGCGGTCTTAAAACCGTACTCTTCTTTTACTTTTTTCAGCCAGTTTAAACCGATCACACCAACTCCTTCAAAACCATTAGGTTTCGTTCGCGGTTTCCAGATTCCTGCACGGAAAATCGGAACATTTGCATTGGTTTCTTTAATTCTTTTGGCAGTTTCAAGCATTTGCTGTTCGCTTTCTGCGCTGCAAGGTCCTGCGATAATGAGCGGTTGCTGAAACTGATTAATCCAGCTGTTTTCCAAATCTCTTAAGTTCATATTGTTGTAAATTTATATTTTTAGATTAAAGTCAATAGTGTAGCGATTATAAATTTTATTTATAATTCTTTCAAAAAAAAGTCGTTCAAAAATTGTTGTGAAATCAGGAATCTAAAAGTGAAACCTATATTTTTTTAAGAAAGAAATTAAATTAGCTGTACCAATAAAATCGATAATAGCTTCTAAAATTTCTATAAAAAGTGCTAAAAGAAAGATAACTGCTCAAGAAAAAAGCAGGTACAGTATTGATTTTTGCAGCAAAATCAGAAGTATATGGAATGTTGGAATGTTCCACTTTTATACTATAATTTATCTTTGTTTTTGTAAATACTCAGCAAATATATAAAAAATTATGACAAATCAAACTTCATTAGATCATCTAAATCTTTTAGCAAAGGATTCATCTCAACAAATTTTTCGAATATTTTCTTGGTTGTCATGATCTCTATCTTCAGATTTTCATGATCTTTTTTAAATTCGAAAACGATAGAGTGATTATTTACTTTATGTTTAAAATGATTGAAAAACTCAATGCTTATCTTGTCAAATTCACCTTTGGCAGAATCTGAAGGATAGGAAATTTCAATTGTTTTTTCGTCAATTTTTGCCAGTTTAAAAGTCTTAATGGCATTAAAAACTACAGGATCTTTGGCACGAAGATTTTTTAAAAGTATATTCCATTCCGTCTGAATATCGGTATCTGTGAAATGATGCTCCGGAAGATTCTCTGTATTTACAATCGCAGAACTTTCTTTATCATCTGCTTTTTCTTCGTTATTCAGAAAAGAATTGATGCTGAATCCCGAAGAAATATTGGGTTTGGATAAAGGCTTTGAAGATTTGGCAACAGGTTGTGAAGGCTGTTCCGGTTCAGTAACTTTTGCCTGAACTTTTATTTCTTCTGCTTTTTTCTCCTGAACTTGTGTTGGTAATTTTACTTCCTGCTTTTCATCAAGAAACGGAGCTAATATTATGAACTTTTTTTTTTAGCTATTTCGCCACCGGCTGAAAGAGACGACAATTGCATCAAAGCAATTTCTACGGTAAGTCTGGGATTTTTTGAATTTTTGTAATTGATATCTGCATGATTGCAAATCTCGATTCCGTCGATAAGATTTTGCGGACTCCATTTTTGTCCCTGCTCTACAAACTTCACTTTAGTCTGCTCTCCTACTTCAATCAAATCTATTGTGGATGCATTCTGAGCCATCATCAGATCACGGAAATGGTTACCCAATCCGGCAATAAATAAATGCGGATCAAAACCCTTTTTTACAATTTCATTAAACACAGAAAGTACTTCAGGAATTTTATTTTCTTTAGCCAGATCAACAATTTTCAGGTACTGATCGTAATCTAAAATATTGAGAACTTCAGCAGCTTTTGCAAGCGTAATATTTTTTTGCGAAAAAGTAGAAAGCCTGTCAAAGATCGAAAGAGCATCTCTTAATGCACCATCGGCTTTTTGAGCAATCAGATACRATGCATCGTCTTCGTACTTTATATTTTCTTTTTCTGCGATGCCTCTTAAATGATTCTGAATATCAAGAATGGTAATTCTTTTGAAATCATAAATCTGACAACGCGATAAAATAGTAGGAATAATTTTATGCTTTTCGGTCGTTGCCAAAATAAAAATAGCATGAGCAGGCGGTTCTTCTAATGTCTTAAGAAATGCGTTAAATGCCGCAGAAGACAACATGTGAACCTCATCAATAATATACACTTTATACTGACCGACTTGTGGCGCAAAACGCACCTGATCAATCAGCTCGCGAATATCGTCAACCGAGTTGTTGGATGCCGCATCGAGCTCATAAATATTGTATGCAAAACCGTCTTCAGAAACGGAGCCGTCTTTTTCGTTGATTTTTCTTGCAAGAATTCTGGCACATGTAGTTTTACCAACGCCACGAGGACCGCAAAACAACAATGCCTGCGCCAATTGATTTTCTTCAATAGCATGCTCTAAAGTATCTGTAATGTGAGATTGCCCAACAACGGTGTCGAACTGTTGAGGGCGGTATTTTCTTGCAGATACGATAAAATTTTCCATTGCCCAAAAGTAAGAAATATAGTTTTAATTTAAAAATTTTAGTTTTCAAATTTTATAAACTACGCTTTACATTTGGGCAATTAAATTATTTATTATTGTAAGCAAAGTCGATAATATCTTCGATCGCATTCTTTACTTCCTGTCTTCCTTCTTCACTCTTCATGTCAAGACCGCAGAAAGTAGTTGCATTGTGTGCAGTAAACATATTTAAGTGATAACTTCCGGCTACTAAAATAGCTGCAATTGCTCTGAATTTTTTTGATTTTTCTCCAAAATGAGGATCAGTAATATTCTTGAATAACTCTTCACCAACTTCTTCTCTCTGATCGAAAAGTTTTTTAAGAATCGGACGGCTTTCAGACATTTCCCAAACTAAAATCTTTTGAAGCTCTTTATTTTTCTTCAAGTTTTCAAACTGGTCAAGAACTGCCAATTTAGACATTTCTCTTCCTCCGTCAGACAAATCTACGTCGGTTCCTACCTCAAATCTGCTCCAGTAATCCTGAGATTTGATATATTCATCAATTAATTTGTCTGTACTTCCGAAGTATTCATAGATCAGTTTCTYGTCGAAACCGGCAACAGCAGCAATCTTGCTCACCATTAATCCTGAATATCCTTTTGTTTTCAAAATCTTTCCTACTGCGTTAAGCAGTTTCTGCTTTGTTTTTTCTTTGTCTCTTATAGGACCTTGTACAACTTTTCTGGGCATCGTTTCTATTTTTTGCTAAAAGCAATTTACTTAATATTTAAAAATCTTACACAACATCTAATCTTTTATCTACAAAAGACTTAACAAATCTATTCACAAATATACATCTCTTAAGTGAGAATTGTATAAGATCTAATTTTTAATTAATTACGATTTTTTTCATCATCCGGTTTTGCAATGTAAAAGAAGAAACAAACTATTTTATTTTAAATTTTCATCAAATTAAAGAGTGCAAAAATAATACATAGTAATTAAATATATATCACAAAATAATACAAACTAAATAATCATAATAAAATATGGATAAAGTATAATTAAAAATAAAACATTTTAAAAAAAACAATTACAACAAAGCTGTTATATTGTAGACAATATGATGAAAAAATAATTCACCATGCTTTAAATAAAATTATATGTTCTTAATCCCAAAAAAATAATTATTTATAAAGATTTTTCATTGCCATCCGAGTATTGCAGCATTTTTGATGCCATCCTCATTATAAAAGCTAAAATTTAAAAAGATTTATTCGCAAGTCAAATTTTGTTGTAAATTTGTTCTTTCAAAAAAAGGAAATGGTGTCTTCCTTACCCAACCGCCTTAAAAAGCTGATGGCGCCTGATTAATTGAATGTTTTACCATTTAATCAGGAAATTATGTTTAGAAATAACAAAAAATCAGTTTTTAGAATTCTTATTATTTTAATTAAATTATTTTTCAGGAAATATCCTTCTGCACTTTTTGTATTGAAATGGCTTTTCATTACTGCAATAGTAGGAGTTTTGATCGGAAGCGCTTCTGCATTTTTCCTTCAGACTTTAGAATGGGCAACACAGTTCAGAGAAAATCATCTCTGGCTGATTGCTTTCTTACCTTTAGGCGGATTTTTGGTTGGTTTGATGTATCATTATTTCGGGAAAGATGTAGAAGCCGGGAATAATTTATTGATTGAAACGATTCATGAACCGCAGAAGACGATTCCTTTTAAAATGGCTCCGTTCGTTTATTTAGGAACGATGATTACTCATTTTTTCGGAGGGTCTGCAGGTCGGGAAGGAACCGCTTTACAAATGGCGGGAGCAATTGCGGATCAGTTTTCAAAACCATTTAAACTTTCAGCAGATGACAGAAAAATTTTGATCATTTCCGCAATTGCTGCAGGATTCGGTTCGGTTTTCGGAACGCCTTTGGCCGGAGCAATTTTTGGTCTTGAGGTTTTTCTTGTCGGAAGATTAAAATACAACGCTTTATTTCCTGCATTTTCCGCAGCAATTATCGCAGATTTGGTTACCAAATTGTGGAATACGCATCATAAACATTATCAGATTGATTATATTCCTGATATTTCATTTTTAAATATTCTTTATGCCATAATTGCAGGAATTTTCTTTGGAATTTGTGCCGCAATATTCAGCAAAACCGTTCATAAAACAGGAAATTTATTTAAATCTAAAATCAAATATCCTCCTCTTCGTCCGTTCATCGGAGGAATTATTGTTGCATCAGCAGTTTTCTTAATCGGAACTACAAAATACATCGGTTTAGGAATTCCAACCATTGTAGATTCATTTGAACAACAACTTCCCGCTTATGATTTTGCATTAAAAATGATCTTTACCATTATCACTCTGGCTGCAGGTTTTAAAGGCGGCGAAGTGACTCCGTTATTTTTTATCGGGGCAACGTTAGGAAATGCTTTAGGCTATTTTATTCCTCTGCCTGTCGCACTTTTGGCAGGAATGGGTTTTGTCGCCGTTTTTGCGGGAGCAACCAATACTCCGATTGCGTATCCAGCTGTTCTTGAATTTTTTTCTTTTGAGCTGAAAAATAAGAACTCCCGCTAAAAAGCTCTTCATAATAATGTATTCCTTCAAAAAGATTAGATTTAAAAGTATTCCATTTTTTGATTTGCGAATTAGAAAGTTCTCCTGAAAAATTTGAAATTTCTTTTTTCAGATGTTCAACATACATTTTCAGTTCATTAATAAACATATTCGGTCGGTCAACTTCTGAAAGAACATCCGTATTTCCATAAATATGACCAACCATTTCCGAAAGCGAAAGTTCTTTATCAAAATATGCAAGGTTCGGTCCCGGACAAATCACAACGCCCTGTTTTTCACCTTTAATTTCAAAATTATTTTCCAGATAAGCAGAATTTACCAAACCTACACAAAGACAGGCTTTATCGGTGATCTCATTCTTTTTATATTTAAATTGCTCTTCAGTAAACGCACTTTTTTTAACTTCAAGTTCATTCAGTTTTATTTCCTGATATTTTTTTGATGCCGTGCAAATTCCCTGTGGAGAATATTCTTTGCTCAATGCCAATAATTTTTTCGGGCAAGAACTTCCGTATTTACTTTTGGCTTCTTTCTGATATTTTAAAATTTCATTGGATGTTCCTTTTACGGTGTTAAACGGAACTCCCAAAGGAGAAATATTACTTAGATAAAAATCATTTTGCTTAGATTTTGCTAAAAGATTTCTGGTTTCATTGTCAACAGAAGTCGCTTCGGGAACCAAAAGAAACGGCGAACCCCAACCAACGCTGTCAACCTGATAATTTTCCAAAAGAAAATCATGTTCCTCAGAAGTTCCTACTCCACCCTGAACGGTAATTTTCATTTCTAAAGCTTCGTTTGGAATATATTTCCCTTTTTGTTCTAAAGCTTTTATCATTAATGAATGTGCTGAAGAAATCAGTTCATTTTTCTTTTGCTTAAATTCTTCCATGATCGGCCCAAGCAACAATCCTTCGGTTGCAAAAGCGTGACCGCCGCAATTCAAACCAGATTCTATTCTGTATTCTGAAACCCAAAGTCCTTTTTTAGCTAAAAAATTTCCCTGAATCATTGCAGAACGAAAATCGCTGACTTTTAAAATGATTTTCTTTTTAATACAATTATTCTCATCCGGAAAAAAATCATCAAATTCTTCAATATAACTGTACAAACGAGGGTTCATTCCGGCTGAAAGCACCATTGATGAAGTAATTTTACTTTGCGCAAAACCACGCAGTGAAGCATGTGCATCATTATAAATGACCGGAAGCTGTTCGTTTTTCTTATAATTATCTTTGTCAACTTTTGTCATAATATTGACATCGATATTTCCGGGAATAAGATTTTTTTCAACAAAATTCTTAATATTTGAAGCTAAAGAATCTCCCTGATTCAGAATATTCTGTAAACCGTTTTTTAATTCAGAGGAATTGGGAAGCATCGCCATAAAATTTTTGAGAGCTTCGGTGTTTTTAGAAATTTCTTCTTTGAAAGATTCAAATTTTTCGGTAACGATATCGTCCATCATATCGAGATAATCCGTAATTCTTTTCGCTCTGTAATCTTCGGTTTTTGTGGAAATTCCGAAATAATTAAGATTGAATTTTTTGCTGTAGAAATTTTTCATTTTTTCTACAATCTCGTCGTCTATAATGGAAACAACAGAAGAAATTCCGTATTGTGCAACACGGATCGGGCTGTCTATCGTGTAAGATAATCCCATCACGGGAATATGAAAACTGTGTAAAGGCTTATTAATCATTATTTTAAACAATAAATTTACTTTCATATTTCTATGAAAGTGATAATGATCTGAAAACCTGTGAATTTGTTTTAAATTCTTGACAAAAGTAAAAATTTACTTCTAGTTATGCAATAAATAATAATTGAGATTTTAACTGATCTCTCAACCTAAACTAAACAGAAAAAATATTGAGTTCTAAAATTTAATAGTATATAAATATATTATTAAAATCAAATTAAGTATATTTGTTTACCATAATTGGTTTACATATGAATTATAATTTAGCAAAAGATGTCATTCAGTTACTTGAGCAATTCGATGCTGAAAACACATTTTCTCAGTATCCTTCGGACATTGACGGGTTTAAGAGCTGGATTTATCATCAGGAAAATAAAAAAGCAGCTTATCAAAAAAATATCGTCTGGGAAGGAAAAGAAAATGGAAGAAGCCCGGAAAGTGCGATCAGTACGCTACTTGTTCATATGAACCGATATGCAAAAACCTACTCAAAATCAGCAATTGCAGGTTCTGAATTTTCTACTCAGGAAGAATTTATCTATCTGATCAACCTGAAAGCTTTTGGCGAAATGACAAAAACTGAGCTTATCAAAAAAAATATTCAGGATAAACCGGTGGGAATTCTTATCATCAATCGGCTTATTAAAAACAATTGGGTAAAACAGACTGATTCCGAAAAAGATAAGAGAACCAAAGTAATCAGCATTACCCAAAAAGGAATGGATGCCTTGGAAAAACAGATGACGAACATCAGAAACGCCACCAAAATTGTAAGCGGAAACCTTACCGAAGACGAAAAATACGAGCTGATTGCGCTGCTAAATAAGCTTGATCATTTTCATAATCCAATCTTTGGCAGAAATATTGACAGTGTAAATTTAATAGAAACGGTTTTTAGCGAAAATTTTTCTAACAATAATTAATTATGATAAAAAAAATAGCAGTTATCGGGTCAGGATTTTCAGGATTATCTGCTGCTGCATATGCTGCAAAAAGCGGTCATGAAGTTCATGTTTTCGAGAAAAACAGCAGTCTTGGCGGAAGAGCCAGACAATTTACTACCGATAATGGTTATGTTTTTGATATGGGACCAAGCTGGTATTGGATGCCCGATATTATTGAAGATTTTTTCAGAGATTTTAATAAAAAAACTTCTGATTACTACGAATTGGTTTCGTTAAACCCACAGTTTGAAATGGTCTTTTCGGACGGAACGATGCAGGTTCCGCAAGATTATTCGGAAATGAGAAATTTTTTCGAAAACATTGAAAAAGGTGCTGCAAAAAAGCTCGACGAATTTATGCAGGATGCCCAATACAAATATGAAGTCGGGATGAAAGGTTTCGTTACAAAACCTTGCCATTCCTGGTTTGAATTTGTCTCTCCAAAGATTGCAAAAAGTGCTTTAAAGCTTGATTTGTTATCAAATTTTCACCGTTTTGTAAGGAAGTATTTTTCAAATCCGAAACTGATTATGCTGATGGAATTTCCTGTGATTTTTTTGGGAGCAGCTCCGAAAGATATTCCTGCTTTGTACAGCCTGATGAATTATGGCGGTTACAAATTGGGAACATGGTATCCGATGGGAGGTTTTTATAAAGTGATTGAAGCAATGTCTGAAATTGCCAAAGAACAGGGCGTAAAATTTCACTTAAATTCAAATGTCGATGAGATTAAAATAAAAGAAGGAAAAGCAAAATCAATTGTTGTTAATGGAAATGAGATTGAGTTTGATACAGTTATTGCTTCATCAGATTATCATCACACCGAGGAAAATTTAATTCAGAAAGAGTATAAAAATTACAGCGAAGATTACTGGAAAAAGAAAACTTTTGCGCCTTCCTGTCTTATTTATTATTTAGGATTTAAAGAAAAAATCAACAACCTGAAGCACCATACTTTGTTTTTTGAAAATGATCTTGAACTTCACACCGCCGAAATTTATGAACATAAAAAATGGCCTACAAAACCTTTATTTTATATTTGCTGTCCGTCAAAAACAGATAAAAATGTTGCTCCCGAAAACGGTGAAAACGTATTCCTTTTAATGCCCATCGCAACAGGAATTAAAGACAACGAAGAAACGCGCGAAAAATATTTTCTCGAAATGATCGAAAGACTTGAGAAACACACCAAATCCTCAGATCTTTTATCAAAAATCGATTATAAAAAAAGCTATTGCATCAGCGATTTTAAAAAAGATTACAATGCATACGAAGGAAATGCTTACGGTTTGGCAAATACGCTCAACCAGACTGCAGTTTTAAAGCCCTCATTAAGAAATAAAAAAGTGAAAAATCTCTTTTACACAGGGCAGCTTACCGTTCCCGGACCGGGAGTTCCGCCCTCGATCATATCCGGAAAAATAGCCGCAACCGAAGCCACCAAATAAGCAAAAAAATATGAAAAAACTTTTCGATGAACTTTCTTATAAAGTCAGCAAACAGACCACAAAACAATACAGCACAAGTTTTTCTTTGGGAATTTTGGCGCTTTCCCCGAAAATCAGGAATTCTATTTACGCAATTTACGGATATGTGAGATTAGCTGATGAAATTGTTGACAGCTTTCATGGCTTCGACCGCAGCACGCTATTGGCGAGATTTCGTGAGCAGACCAATCAGGCTCTGGAAGAAAAAATTTCTCTTAACCCTATTTTGCAGGCATTTCAGGAAACAATTCATCGGTATGAAATTGATGTGCAATTGATCCATCAGTTTTTAAAAAGTATGGAAATGGATTTGCAGAAAATAGATTACAACTCAGATCTTTATAAAGAATATATTCTCGGTTCTGCGGAAGTTGTCGGTTTAATGTGTCTTCATATTTTCGTTGATGGAAATAAAGAAATGTTTGCCAAATTGAAACCTACCGCAATGAAACTGGGTTCGGCTTTCCAGAAAGTTAATTTTCTGCGTGATATGAAAGATGATTACCAGATTCTTGGGCGCACTTATTTTCCGAATGTTGACATTTCTTATTTTGACAATGTTGTAAAAGCTCAGATCGAACAGGAAATTTATGAAGAGTTTAAAGAAGCTTTGGAAGGCATTAAAAAACTGCCCAATTCTTCAAGATTCGGGGTTTATTTAGCCTACAGATATTATATTTCTTTATTCAGAAAAATCAAGAGAACTTCAGCAAACAAAATTATCAATCAGAGAATCAGGATTTCAAACGGAAGAAAATTTTCTTTGATGATGAGCAGTTATGTACAATATAAAATGTCATTTCTGTAAATAATTTAAGTAAAAATGATACACCAACTTCAGCGTCAGCAACAGCTCAATTGTGATATCGATACGGCATGGAAATTTTTTTCGTCAGCCAATAACCTTTCGGAAATTACACCAAAAGATATGAATTTCACTGTCAGAACACAACTTAATGAAGAAGAAATCTATGAAGGAATGATCATCGATTATTATGTTTCGCCGCTTTTTGGTATTAAACTAAAATGGCAAACGATTATTACCGAGGTAGAATCAAGAAAAATGTTTAGTGATTTTCAGAATAAAGGTCCGTTTAAATTATGGCATCATCATCATTTTTTTGTTCCCAACGAAAATGGAGTTCTAATGGTTGACAATGTGAAGTACGAATTACCTTTTGGGTTTTTAGGTGAAATTGCGCATCGTTTTATCGTAAAGAAAAAACTTGAAGCTATTTTTGATTACCGTTTTAAAATTTTAGAGAAAACTTTTAATAAAAACTAATATGAATTTTTTAATTGTTTTAATAACATTTTTTGTGATGGAAGGAATGACCTGGCTCATTCACAAATACGTGATGCACGGTTTCCTCTGGACGCTTCACCGCGATCATCACGATCACAGCAACGAAGGAAAAATGGAAAGAAACGACTATTTTTTTGCAATTTTTGCAATTCCTACGATTGCTTTGATGTATTACGGAACCATCAATAATTTCAACATCTATTTTTACRTCGCAATAGGAATTACTCTGTACGGAATGGCGTATTTTTTCGTACACGACATCTTTATTCATCAGCGTTTCAAGATTTTGAGAGATACAAAAAACCCTTATTTATTAGCAATCCGGAGAGGTCACAAACAGCATCACAAACACACCGGAAAAGAGCACGGCGAATGTTTTGGTTTTCTTTGGGTTCCCGTGAAATATTTTAAAATGTACTTCAATAAAAATAAAGCGTAAATGTGGCAATACATGTATTTAGCGATTAACTTTTTTACCATAATTATCTGTTTTATATTTTCTTTTCATCCGAAGATTAAATTTCACAGGCATTTCAAAGCATTTTTAATGGCTTCGGTAATTGTTGCTGCATTTTTTATTGCATGGGATGTTTGGTTTACAGCAAACGGAGTTTGGTGGTTTAATGATAAATACCTGATCGGGAAACGGCTTTTCGGTCTTCCGGTCGAGGAATTGCTGTTCTTTATCTGCATTCCTTTTTCGTGTGTTTTCACGTATTTCTGTTTAGATAAATTTTTTAAGCTCGACTGGAAACCTTCCATTGAAAAGATTTTTGTGATTATTTCAATTATTTCGTGCTTAATTTTAGCTATTATTTTTAAAGATAAAATATATTCTTTCATTACTTTTCTCACCACGGCAATCACTTTATCGGCTCTTTATTTTATTTTAAAAGTAAAATGGATCGGTAAAGCTTCGTTTATTTATCTGGTTCTGATGCCCGGATTTTTAACAGTAAACGGTATTCTCACCGGAACCGGACTCGACTCTCCTATTGTTAATTACAACCCTGAAAATTTTATAGGTTTCAGAATTCTTACGATCCCGATTGAAGACACAGTTTACGGCTACGAAATGATCCTTTGGAATCTTTTCTTCTTTCACAAATTTAAAAAAGATGAGCAAGATTAATGTATTTTGGTTCCGCAGAGATTTAAGATTAAATGATAATACCGGATTGAATACTGCTTTAAAATTAAATCAGAAAGTAATTCCTGTTTTTATATTTGATACCGAAATTCTGGATCAGCTTGAAAATAAATCTGACCGGCGAGTTGATTATATCCATCAGGTTTTAGAAAACATGAATGAAGAGCTAAAAAAACATCAGTCGGGAATAAAAACCTATCACGGAAAACCGCTGCAGATTTTCAAAGAAATTATTAAAGAATTTGATATAGAAACTGTGTTTTGCAACAGTGATTATGAACCGCAAGCAATAAAACGCGATAAAGAAATTTCAGATTTTCTTAATAAAAACAATATCAATTTTAAAGATTTTAAAGATCAGGTGATTTTTGAAAAAGATGAAATTGTAAAAAACGACGGCTCACCTTACACTGTTTACACGCCTTTTTCGAAAAAATGGAAGGAAAAATTTCATCAGACTAAAATTCATTCAACACAAACTAATTTTAAAAATTTTTATTCATTTAAAGCTGAAAAAATTCACAGCTTAAAAGAAATCGGTTTTGAAAAAACAGATATGGTTTTCAGCGAACCTGTTTTAGATAAAAAAATAATAGATTTTTACGATAAAAACAGGGATTTCCCGTGTCTGGACCAAACGACAAGACTTGGAATTGCTTTACGCTTCGGAACTATTTCTATCAGAAAATGTGTAAAATATGCTTCCGAACATAACGAAACATGGCTGAATGAACTGATCTGGCGAGAATTTTTCATGCAGATTCTTTACCATTTTCCAAAAGTTGTTACGCAATGTTTTAAAGAAAAATATGAAAACATCAAATGGCGAAATAATGAAGACGAATTTAAACTCTGGTGCGAAGGAAAAACCGGTTACCCGATTGTAGATGCCGGAATGCGACAGCTTAACGAAACCGGGTTTATGCATAACCGGGTAAGAATGATTACTGCAAGTTTTCTTACAAAACATCTTTTGATTGACTGGAAATGGGGCGAAGCTTATTTTGCCGAAAAACTTCTCGATTACGAGTTGTCATCCAACAACGGAAACTGGCAATGGGCTGCAGGTTGCGGCTGCGATGCTGCACCCTATTTCAGAATTTTTAATCCAAGCGAACAATCTAAAAAGTTTGATAAGGATGAAAAATATACTAAAAAATGGCTGCCTGAAAACTATTCTGAGATTTCACAAATTGTAGAACATAAATCTGCAAGAGAAAGAGCATTAGAAACTTATAAAAAGCAGTTAAAGAATAATTTTGTTTTTTTTAATAAAATTTTAATTTTTATCGATGATTTAGATACCACATAATTAATGTCAGGCATAGTATTTGTAACTAGCTTATTTAACATAATAAATACCACACACCACCTAATAATATGAAAGTTACAGATTTAAAAATTAAAAATCTCGTTGAATACAAAAGAGAGATTTTTACGATAACAGAGATTTTCCAGAATGAAAAGGATTATTTTGTTAAGCTTGAAAACGAAAGTCATTGTATTTCTGTACCGGCAGAAAAAATCAGCCCTATTCAGATTACAGAAGACTGGTTAGAGAAATTTGGTTTTCTGAAAACTTATGCTTCAGACAACCAGATCATCCGTTACGAAAGACCGGAATCTTTCATTAAATATGATATCGATTAAATTTCAGATATTAAAGATCCCCGACAAAATTAATTTGCCGGGAATTTTTTTATGTTATTCTGATTTTATTGCTGGCTTCAACCCACTTTTCTTTACTGCAGTTTTTACATTTTCCTGCATTTCCTTCTTCCTTTTTTTCTGTAAAACCACAAAATGTACAAGAATAATGTCCTTCTTTTTCGATATATTTTGTGGGATGTGCCAAAGAATTGAGCATGATCGGAAGACCATATCTTACCTCTTCATCTTCTCTGAAAAACACGCTTATTTCCCCGGAAACTTCCTCAATCGCACATTCAATCTGACCCAGATGAGAAATACTTTTCACTCTTAGTTCTGCAAAAAACTCATCACTTCCTAAATTTTCTTTTTTAAAATTATCGATGGCAAAAACGCCTTCTTCGATAAGATAAATTGCTTTTCCTTCAAACAGATTTTCTATTTTTTTGAACCTGCCGATTAATGCCGTAACAGAAGAATACAAAATGATGATGACCAAAAAAACGAGCATCGAAGAAACAATTCCCACTTCTTTATAAAACATCGGGTCTCCGGCTGCAGAACCCAAACCGATGATGACCACCAATTCAAAAATCGAGAGTTGTTTGACTCCCCTTTTTCCTAAAACCCGAAGACTTATAATGATGGTAAGAAACATAATGATTGTACGAAGTACAATTTCCAGGAGAAATCCCCAATCTTCGGTTCCCAGAAATAATTCTTTCCAGGTGAAGTTTAAAAAAACTGCTAAAAACATTGATTAAATTTTATTTGAAGATTCAAAAAATAAGCCAACAGAGTTGTTCTTTTTTCGTCTGAACAAGAAACAAAACCCACATTTTACACAGACTTTTGTAAAATGATTATTTTCATACAAAAAAGTCAGCTTACAATAACTAAGCTGACCATTGAAAACAAATTGAAAAGACTATTCGTAAATTTAATGATGTCTTGTACCTTTCTGATGATAAGAAACCTGCTGATTTGGTATGTGATGATCGTTAAGATGCTGATTTTTAAAGTTTGCTTCTACATGGCTGTGATCAGATTGGGTATTTCCTGGAGTTTCGAAACGAATCTTTTTTCCGTTTTTAAAAACTTCTCCTTCTGCAGTTCTGTACATTTGATTTTCACCATATTCATTACCATCCGGAGCGGTGAATGTCTGATTTTTGTTGCTTCGCGCTCTTCTTTTATTATTTAAAAAGATTAAAGCACCTCCTGCAACAATACCTAAGGCAATTTTTACTGAATTTTTCATAAACTTAATATTTTGTAGTTTAAAACAAAATTATTGCCAACAATAAAAAATGTGGTATGTTCTAAAGCGATAATTAAAAAAGACTGTCAAAAAACTGACAGCCTTAAAAC
>NZ_JBFRGA010000106.1:0-8896 GCF_052115105.1 Chryseobacterium sp. 2TAF14 | reverse complement strand
TTTAAATTTATAATTTATTTTTTACCATTAAGGAATTAAGCCCCTCTAGCTTAAAAAACTTAATAAAAATCAATTTATTGATTCCTTAATCAGAATAAACTTAACTCACTAAAATTCTTAATGTTAAATTTAAGAATAAACAGAGTTTACTTTAATTTAGAAAATTAAGAAAAAGCTTTAAAAAATTTATTGAATAAAATTTAAACAGGCTCTTAAAGAAAGTAGAAGTTTTCTTTTGAATCTTTTCGTTTTTATTAATAAAAAATTTTTCTGTTTTGAATTTTTAAGATACCTTCTTTCTCCATATTTTTTATCACTCTGATGACGGTTTCTACACTCAACCCGGTAAGCGAAGCCARTTGCTGCCTTGTTAAAAGAATCTGTAAAGCATACTGTGACTGGTCAGAATGATGGTTTTTAAGATAATTCATCAGGGTTAAAAGCTTTTGAGCCGGTTTTTGAAAAGCCATGCTCTGCATCATCAGAAATTTGTAATGCATATGCTCAGAAAGACATTTTATAATTGTAAAATAATTTTCAGGATGTTGCTTCACAAACTGCAGATATTGGGATTTAGGCAGTCTTATTACCTCAGATTCATCTACCGCAACAGCGTTTACAGGATAGTTTTTTTCTGTAAAAAGCGAAGACAGACCCACACTGTTACCTTGTGTCAGTATTCCTTGAATAAACTCTTTACCTCCTTCATTATAATTATTTAATTTCACTCTTCCTTTGGAAATCAGGAAAAAGAAGCTCGGAACATCACCTTCAGAAAATATAAGATCATCGGGATAGTAAGTTTTTAAATCTGCTCCAAAAGAAAATAATTTATCTTCATTTATCATATTATAGGGATTAATTCTTCATAAAAATTTCTTTCCATAGGTTCGGAAACATACGAATGTTCATATTTTTAGACTTGTAAAGAAATAATAATTTTATGCAAAAGTGAATTATTTCCCTACCACACAGATACCACACCCGTTAGTATAAGGCAAGATATTTAATTTTAAATACATTTTCTTGTACCAAATGAAACCATTAACCGAAAAATATAAATCTTTAGTTCTTGATTAGAATCATAAAAAGAATGTGAAAATTCTGATACATTTGAATCAAGAATTTTTAAGGAAGAAGATTTCTGAAAATTTAATGTCGTAGTATAATAATTGAGAAATTGTTGTGATTAAAATATCAGATTCTGAACCGCAACAATACATTAAAAAAACTAATAGTTAAGAACGTTAATCAGATCAGGGGTTTCGTCACGAACCTTTTGATAATGATAGAGAAAAATTCTGCCAGACAATGAATAAAAATAGAGAAAACACACAAGACTTTAATGCAGAAGAGTATAACGCAAAAATTTTAGCCGATGAAGAAATCATCAGACTTGCAAAGCAAAACTCGCCGCGCCTTTTAAGTAAATTTAAATCTACATATCCGGAGTTTTTTGAGAATCTTGCTGGAATAAATGCAAACCTGCAAAATTCTGAAATTATTTTTTGCATCTATCTCAAGTTGAGATTGAGTACCAAAGAAATTGCGCTCTATACTTTTGTAACGCCCAAAGCAATTCAGAATAGAAAAAACAGATTAAGAAAAAAGCTTAGCATATCTTCAGATACCGATATTTATAAATGGTTTGACAAGCTGTAAAAATCATATCTCATAAATTTCTGCATCTGTAAATACATAGAATCTTCCGTTTTTCGGGAGATTTTTTGTATCTAAACCTGTAAACTCACTGAAGGCAGGAAGCAGTAATTGATTTTCGGTGATTACAAAACAAGGCAGCTTTATTTTTTTTACTGGAGAATTGATGATGAATCCCGGATGAATGTGACCCGTGATCTGAAATTTAGGATTTGATTTTTCAAAATCGTGAACGAAAACAACA
Source organism: Chryseobacterium sp. 2TAF14 (assembly GCF_052115105.1). NCBI lineage: Bacteria > Pseudomonadati > Bacteroidota > Flavobacteriia > Flavobacteriales > Weeksellaceae > Chryseobacterium > Chryseobacterium sp. 2TAF14. Next base: position 6,993 of record NZ_JBFRGA010000106.1, on the reverse strand, counting down.
TCGTCGATTTCCAATTGCTGAGATTTAAAATTAAGGCACAATTTAGCTTCAAGCTTTTTAGAAATCTTATCGTGGTTGCCCTCTACAAGATGAAATTCAATACCGGGAAAAAGGCTTTTCCATTCACAGAATTTATCAACATCAGAATTATCTCCTGCGTGAAGCAAATCGCCGACAATTATAAATTTTTCGGGTTTAAAATATTCAATCAGAACCGATAATCGCTGCAGATCGCTTTCAAAAATCTGATGAGATAATGCAATCCCATTTTTACGGAAATGTGCCGTTTTACCGATATGCAGATCCGAAAAAATCAATGCTTTTTCTTTTTCCCAAAACATTGCACGCTGATTGGTCAATGTGAAAACTTCGTTTTTTATTTTTATGTTTTTCGTTACTATCTTCATTCTAATTTTTTCTGTTTGTCATTCTGACGAAGGAAGAATCTCAAACTTAAAAAAGATTCTCACTACATTCGCTCAGAAATAACAAAACGCTTTTAATTCACAATTGACTTATTGACAATTCACTTTATATTTCTTCCGGATTGCTTAATTAATTTCTGAATTCTCGCATCGAGGTTTTCACTCGTTAACGTTTGTCTTAAGCTGTCAACTTTTATCGGGAAACTCAAAGGCGTAAATTTATTTGAATATTTTAAAATAATCTTTGATTTTTCGATTCGTTTAAAAGCTTCTACCAAACGCTGTTCTTGGAGCTGCATATTAAAAACTTCTGTATAAGCCTGTCTCACAAGAAAATGATTGGGATCGTAATCTTCCAGAACTTTAAAAATCAATCCCGCCGAACTTTGCAAAGCTTTATTGGAACGTTGCTGTCCCGGAAAATTTTGAACCACCATTCCTGAAATTACCGCAATATCCCTGAATTTCCTTCTCGCCATTTCTGCTGAATTGATACTTGAAATAACATCGGTCATCAGATTTTCCCTCGTTAAAATTTGATGCAGATTTTCTTCGGTTACCGGAATTTCTTTATCGCTGAATAATTCAAAACCATAATCATTCATTGCCATCGAAAAGGAAATGGGAGCCAGTTTTGAAATTCGGTAAGCAATCAGCGCCGCCATCACTTCGTGAACCAATCTGCCTTCAAACGGATACATAAACAAATGATAACCTTCTCTGTTTTTTATTAATTCAACTAAAAATTCATCCTCTTTCGGAATGTGTGACCGTTCTTCCTGATTGATCAATAAAGGATGCAAAAATTTCAGCTCTTTTTCAGAAGCTTTCGGATTTAATGCTCCTGATAATTTTTCTCTTAAAAAACGCCCTAAATTTGAACTTAAAGGCAATCTTCCGCCAAGATAACTCGGAGCCATTGCTTTTCCTTTAGAAGCACGTACAAAAACCGTCATATCTTTTACCATCGCTACTTCCAGAACTCTTCCAGCCAAAATAAATTTTTCTTCTTTTTTCAGTCTCGAAATAAAATATTCTTCCACCATTCCGATATATCCGCCGGAAATAAATTTTACTTTCAGCATTGCATCACTCACGATGGCTCCCATATTCATTCGGTGAAGCATTGCGATTTTTCTCGAAATAACTTTGTGCAAACCATCTTCCATTACCACCACTTTATGGTATTCTTCATAATTTTTCAGTGCGCTTCCTCCAATTGTTAAAAAATCGATGATTTCTTTCCATTCTTCGTCCCGGATTTCCTGGAAGGTATAAACCTGTTTGATTCTTTCGTAGGTTTCTTCAGGAAAAAATCCGTCACCAATCGCCAAAGTCATTAAAAACTGAACCAAAACATCAAAACATAAAACCTGCGGTTCACGAGGTTCGATTACATTTTGTTTGACAGCTTCTTTCAAAGCAGAAACTTCGATTAGTTCTAAAGAATGCGTCGGAACACAATAAATTTTTGAAGTCTCGAAAGGGGAGTGACCGCTTCGTCCGGCTCGTTGTAAAAACCTTGCAACACCTTTCGCCGAACCAATCTGAATAACTGTATCGACCGGCTTAAAATCAATTCCTAAATCTAAAGATGAGGTAGAAACTACGGCTTTTAATTTTCCGTTACTCAGGTTTTCTTCGATCCAGATTCTTAAATGGGCATCAATTGAACTGTGATGAATGGCGATTTGTCCGGCAAAATCTGGATACGCATCCAGCAATAACTGATACCACATTTCGCTCTGGCTTCTTGTATTGGTAAAAACAATGGTTGAATTAGATTCTAAAATAATCGGAACCACTTTATCTGCCAGTTTGTGACCGAGATGTCCTGCCCAAGGTAAAATTTCTACTTCATCCGGAAAAACCGAAATAATATCAATCTTTTTATGTTGTTTAGCCGTGATTTTTGTTTTCTTTATATCGTAAGGAATCAAAACTTCCATTGCTTCGTCAAGATTTCCTATGGTTGCCGTAATTCCCCAAATTTTTAATTTCGGAACATATTTTCTCAATTGAGAAATTCCTAATTCTACAATCACACCGCGCTTTGAGCCCAATAATTCGTGCCATTCATCAATGACGATACTTTGCAGATTCTGGAAAAATCTCGGGTGATTTTTCTGTCCGAGAAGAAGGTGTAAACTTTCCGGTGTTGCCACTAAAATTTCAGGCATATTTTTCACTTGTTGTTGACGGACTTTCGGATCTGTATCTCCGTTTCTTACACCAACTGCCCAATCGAGACCAATCTCGTCAATCGCTTCCTGCATTGCTTTGGCGATATCTTTGGAAAGCGAACGAAGTGGCGTAATCCAAATCATTTTTAATCCTTTTTTATATTTTTCAGGATGATTTAGGAAATCGGAAATTAAAGCTAAAAAAACAGAATAGGTTTTCCCGAAACCGGTCGGCGCAACAACCACTCCGCTGTAACCGCTTCCGAATTTTTTCCAGGTATCAACTTGAAATTTAAACGGAGAAATCGATTTTTCCATCATCCAGTTTTGAATGATTTTAAAGCCTTGGGTATTTTCGTAGTTGCTCAATTATTAATTTTATTTTGAACCACAAAAGTCACAAAAGATTTTAGTGATTGTTTAAGTTATTCAAAAGCTCAAAAAAGTTGTATGCGTAATCCTTTGTGAACTTTAATTTTTAAGTCAATAAACCTTTAAAAACCTTTTGTGACTTTTGTGGTTAAATTTTAAGTTATTGTATCAGTTTTTTAATCTCTTCAATATCATCAATTTCGTCAACAGTTTTGTCTTTTCGCCATCGTAGAATTCTTGGAAAACGCAACGCAACACCACTTTTGTGACGGTTGCTGAAACCAATTCCTTCGAAAGCAATTTCAAAAACCAGTTCAGCTTTTACGGTACGAACCGGACCGAATTTTTCGATCGCGTTTTTATTGACAAACTTGCTGACTTCCATTATTTCTTTATCGGTTAATCCGGAATAGGCTTTGGCAATCGTGACCAGTTTATCTCCGTTTTTTACGGCAAAACTGTAATCGGTGTAGTAAGCGCTTCGTCTTCCGCTTCCTTTTTGGGCGTAAATGAGAACTGCATCAATCGTCATCGGATTGATTTTCCATTTCCACCAATCGCCTTTTTTTCGCCCGGAATGATAATGTGAATTTTTCTGTTTCAGCATCAAACCTTCACTATTGATTTCTCTGGAGTTTTCCCGGATTAAATCTAATTTGTTCCAATCATCAAAATCAATTGACTGCGAAATTTTTATGTTTTCGGGAGCTTCATTTAGTAATAATTCCTCCAGCATTGCTCTTCTTGCTGAGATTGGTTTTTCCCTCAAATCAGTTCCTTCAAGCTCCAAAATATCATACGCAAAAACTTCAATCGGAATTTCAGCGAGTATTTTTTTGGTTAAAGTTTTACGGTTTAATCGTTTTTGTAATTCATTAAAATTTAAAACGTTACCTTCCTTTACCGCAAGTATTTCTCCATCTATTACAAAATTACTTTTCATTGCTTTTACAGTTTCGGCAATTTCAGGAAACTGTTCCGTCACCAATTCTTCGCCTCTTGACCAAATAAAAACTTCATCATTTCTTTTGATGATTTGTCCGCGAATGCCGTCCCATTTATATTCGATGAGCCAATCTTCGGGTTTTCCCAAATCTTCCAGCTCTTTTTCCAAAGGATAAGCGAGGCAAAAAGGGTAGGGTTTTGAATTATCGGGATTGATATTTTCCGCAGAAATCAATTCTTTAAATGAAACTTCATCAGGTTGCCATTTTCCCATTAAACTGTGCATCAAAGTGCTTGCTTCCTGTCCGGAAAATTTTGTGAGAGAATTAATCAATGTTTTTGACGAAACCCCAATTCTGAAACTTCCGCCTAATAATTTATTGAAAATCAGTCGTTCTGTATAATCTAATCCGTTCCAGGAATTTAAGACGAATTCTTTCTTTTCGGCATCCGTTTTATTTTTTAATCCGATAATTTCGCGCATCCATTCGGACAACGTTTTTTCAACTTGTTCGGTTGGAGGAGGAAGAATTAACGATAAGGTTTCACCCAAATCTCCGACCGAAGAATAGCTTTCCTGAAACAGCCAAAACGGCAATTGGGTAATTTCCAATGCCCATTCTTTCATATAATTCGTATTGACATTTCGTTTGGGTCTTTTGCCTGTAAATAAAGCGATGAACCACAATTTGTCATCATCAGGCGCACGTTCCAGATAATCGATGATGGCATCGATTTTAGCGTTGGTTTTATTGGTGCTTTCGAGAGCATTGATGAGTTCTGCGAAATGTTTCATTTCTTAATTTTAATTCGTTGAATGCTTTACAAAGGTGCCGCTCCTACGGAGCTGTCATTAATTGCTCTAATTATTTCTACAAATATGTCGCTCCTACGGAGCTTTCTAAAACTTTAACTATTCCAAACCTTCAAGGTTTTAAAAACCTTGAAGGTTTAATTTGCAACAATTTCCACTTCATCATCATCTCCATACAAAGTTTCCACAACATCAGATTTGATTCCGATTTCGTTTAAATATTTCGAAAAAACTTCGGTTTGACCGTGTGTAACGTGTACGATTTCGGCTTCTGTGGCTTTTATGGCCTGCAACAGACCTTTCCAGTCGGCGTGATCGCTCATCGGAAATCCCGCATCGGCGCTTCGCCATCTTCTTGCGCCTCGAACCTGCATCCAACCGGAACAAATTGCTGTTGCAGCGTCAGGAATTTTTTTGATAACATTACTATCTAACAAAGCCGGCGGAACAATTACGATGTCGCCTGCAACGTGTTTGATGCTTTCCCTAAAATCGGGAACTTCATAATCAGGAAGCACAATCCCGACTTCTTCAAAAGCTTTATTTAATTTTCCTATTGAATAATGCACGTGAATTTTACCCATTCCTTCCACAGCTTTCATAATTCGTTGGGCTTTACCCAAAGAATATCCTATGAACACGGATGTTTTTTGATTTTCCTGATTCCTTAAAACCCAATTTTGAAGTCTTTTATTCAAATCAGGAACTTCAAGCCAATTGTAAATAGGAAGTCCGAATGTACTTTCGGTAACAAACTCGTTACATTTTACCACTTCAAAAGGCGTACTCAAACCGTCATCCTGAATTTTATAGTCACCGGAAATTACACTTACATAACCTTTATATTCCAGACGAATCTGAGCGGAACCAATAATATGTCCAGCCGGATGAAGCGAAAGTTTCACGCCATTGATATCTAAAACTTCACCATACTGCAAAGTCTGACATTCAATATCCGGCGAAATTCTCTGATGTAAAATAGGTTTTGTAAAATGATGGCAAAGATATTTTTTCATCCCCCAACGTGCGTGATCAGCGTGTCCGTGTGTAATGACCGCAAAATCAACAGGTCGCCAAGGATCGATGTAAAATTTTCCCTGCGGACAATAAATGCCTTTGTTTGTGAATTTGATGAGTTTCAAGAGCGTGATGATTAGTGTGTTTCTGAATATTCAAAAACCTAACCATTTTCATTGAAATCAATGACAGATGTGATTAAAATTAATCTATTGTAAGCTCTAAAGAATTTCTCTGCATCAATTCTTTATAATATTCAGAGGGTGTTTTTCCTGTAATCTCTTTAAAATAGCGGTTAAAAGAAGATTTTGATTTGAAACCAGCTTCATAAGCAAATGATAAAAAGTTGATGTTTTCATTTTTTTCTATCGCTAATTCTATGCTGTTTTTAAAATATTCTATCCGATATTCGTTGATGTAACGGTAAAAAGGTTTGTGTTTATAATTATTCAGCATTTCACTGATCTGGTATTTATTAATGCCTGTTTGTAGAGCCAGTTGATCCAATGTAAGATCGCAGTTTCTAAAAAGCTGTTTTGTACTTACAAGACTGTCTAATTTTTGCCAGATATTTTTGAATTTACCTTCATAATCAATCGTATTATTGACTGTATTTTTACTAATATGATGATGATCGCCCTTCAGCTTCACATCTGATTCAAAATAATTTATATTTTCTGTTTTAAAGTTTTTCCTGATTATTAAAAGGCAGATAATTAATAGAATAAAGTAAGAAACGATTCTTAAAACAAAATTCACAGCTTCAATATTTTCGGGGTAAAACTGAAGCAATATTTTAGAAATGACAACCAACGATTCCATTAGCAGAATGCAGCCCGAAATCCTTAAAATAACATCGTATTCATTTTTATCAGAAATAAAATGTTTATCTCTTCTGGCTATTAAAATACTTTTTGACGGGTAATATAAATTGACAATAAAAATAAGTATCAGACTCAAACTATTATAAACATCCAAAAGATGATGATCTACTTTATTCAGGATGATAAAAACACATGAAATCGTAAAGTAAGCGATCATTAAAACAAATAACGGAATGAAAATAAACCATTTTTGAGGCAAAGAAAAATCTTTTTTTGTTTTTGTAAGCATGTAAAGGTAGATCAAAGGGCCATAACAGACCGAGATAAACGTATTCATCTGCTGTCTGATACTTTCATCAGGGATAAATCTGAAAATTACAAACTTGATTGTCAAATGCACAGCAATCGCAGAA
>NZ_JBFRGA010000105.1:0-8934 GCF_052115105.1 Chryseobacterium sp. 2TAF14 | reverse complement strand
ATAAAGTACGTTGTAGCGGGCAATATTTTTCACATATAATGCAAAGAAATAAGTGGTTACCACAAATAAGACCGTCGTTAAAATTGCACCAGGAATTGCCTGCCTGAATCTGATAATTTTCACTGTTCCCAACCAATAAAACATTGCTAACAGGATAAAGTAGAAAAAAGGAAAAGAAAAGAAACCGATGATTTTAGATAAATTCCTAACCAGCCAAGAAAGATTATAGCCCGGTGAAAAATCCTTGATAACAACCTCGGTATAATATACACCGAAAAGCGCTAAAAATATGATGCTTACAAAGCCAATGGTTATAAAAAACGAGAGAATAAACTCTTTCACATCCGTGAGTTTTTCTTCAGAATTTTCATTAAAACCGTTAATTAAAGAAAAAGTTCCGTTTGTTGCAAAAACCAAAGCAATCAAGATAGTTAAGTTGCTGATTCCCTTCATATTGGGAATAATGTTATCCTGAATATAACCTCTTACATCGCCTTCAATATTAGATGGAAAAATATTATGCATTAAAACTTCAAAAATATAGAACTGAAGCTTATCGTAATGCGGCATGTAAGGAATTACCGAAAGTAGGAAGAGTAAAAAAGGAAATAAACTCAAGGTAAAGCTCCAGGAAATTGCCGCAGCTTTTCGCCCTATGTTTCCTTTAAAAATTCCCGAAATATAGATCTGAAACATCTGCCAAAGCGATATTCCGATTACCGGAAGATGAATGTCGTCTAGAAATTCTTGAAATTTCAGGATAAATTTAGGAATTTTTATAGCCATAAAGTATATTTGCGCTTAGCAAATATAAGAAATGCGAATCAGTTTAGTTTGTATTGGGAAAACAGATGACAAAGAAATTACATCTTTAATCGGTTATTACCTTACCCGGCTTCCCAAACACTGGAATTTTGAGATTACAGAAATTCCGGATGTGAAAAATGCCAAAAACCTTTCTTCCGATCTTCTTAAAAAAGAAGAAGCCAAATTATTTTTAAACCAAATCGATAAAAACGACCTGGTTATTCTTTTAGACGAAAAAGGAAAACAGTTTACAAGCCGTGAATTTTCAGGTAAAATAGATTCGTGGATGAATTCTTCCGTTAAAAAAGTTCATATCCTGATTGGTGGAGCGTATGGTTTTTCAGATGAAATTTACAGCAGAGCCAACGAGAAAATGTCTTTATCTAAAATGACATTTACGCATCAGATGATCCGTTTGTTTATTATAGAGCAGCTTTACAGAGCTGATCAGATTTTACAAGGAAAACCGTATCATAACGATTGATAGGTAGCAGGAATTAAATAATAGGTTGCATCAGAAGAATATCTTTTCATGTTATTTGAATTGCTGTTGAAATAAAATAATTAATCCCGCAGATTTCACAGATTTTCACGGATTATTGCGCTTATAATCTGTGAAAATCCGTCAAATCTATGGGAACTAAAAAACTAAATTTTTAAACCAATCTGCCTTTTCGCCTCTCCTACTACAAATGCAACCGAATTGGCAATATTAAAACTTCTGATTAAATTCGACATAGGAATCGTTAAATGATTTTCAAAACGGTCTAAAACGTCTTTGCTTAAACCTACGCTTTCCTTCCCGAAAACCAACCAGTCGCCATCCTGAAAATCGATATCAAGGTATGATTTTTCCGCACGTGCGCTCATTAGAAAAACACGCGACAAATCGGGAATTACTTTTATCCATTCATCAACATTTTCGTATTCCGTTACATCAAGATGCACCCAATAATCTAAACCGGAACGTTTCAGATTTTTGTCGTCAATCAGAAATCCGAAAGGATGAATAAGATGTAGTCGRCTTTCGGTTCCTACGCATAATCTCCCGATATTTCCGGTATTATTGGGAATTTCTGGTTCTACAAGAACTATATTTAACATGATTTTTTAATTTAACTGGAAATGTTTTTACGTAAAACTCGCAAATGATTTTACGTTCGTAAAGTTGTTTTAAATCAGCCAGGAAATAATAATTTAAAAATGTAATTAAACTAAAAAAAGTAAATCTTTTTTAAGAATTTATAGTTTGTTTGTTAATCACTTTTTTTGCGAACATAGCAAAAAGTCCTCCCAATAAAATCCCAACAAAAGCTCCTGTCAAAATATCTATCGGGAAATGTACTCCTAAATATATACGGCTGTAAGCTACAACCGCAGCCCAGAAAAATATCGCATAAGGAAACCATTTAAGCTTATCTTTCAATAAAAAAGTAAGATAACTTGCCAAAAAGAAAACATTTGAAGCATGTGCAGAATAAAAACCGTATTGACCGCCACATTTTACAATACGCATTGCGTTTTGAATTGAAGGATCATGACAGGGTCTTAATCTTGCAACACCATATTTAAAAATCCCTGAAACCTGGTCTGAAACAGTAACCCCGATTGCAACGAAAAGGAGAATATACAGCAGAGATTTTAGCTTGAAATTTTTATAAAGAAGATAACAGAGAATTACATACAGCGGAACCCAGATCCACGTTGCAGAAATCATCATCCAAAACTGGTCAAAATGAGTATCGCCTAAATTGTTGAGATAAAGGAACAGATTTTTGTCTTCCTGAATAATTTCTTCCATATTTTAACGGCTTACCGGTCCTTCGTAAGTTTCATCATCAGCAGGTTTTACTTTAGGTAATTCTGCTGAAGGTTGTTCGTTTAAAATATTTTCTTCGATGTTCTTCATCGGGTTAAAATCTTTTGCAGCATCTTTCACCTTCTCGATCTCACGTTTTATTTCAGAAACAGGATTATCTGTTTCTTTCATGATCTCGGTTTTGATGTCTTCTACTGCGCCACGCATTTTTCTTACTCCTGCTCCAAGGTCACGAGCAATTTGAGGTAGTTTATCCGGACCAAATAAAACTACAATTGCAATGGCAATAAGTGCCATTTCTCCAATGCTTAATTCCATTGTGCTAAATTACAAAAGATTGTATATATAAATTGTTATATATTTAATTTTTAAATAAATTTTAAGATTTCTTTTTCTGAAAGGCGTAATAAGTAATCAATACACTTACAGACATTAATAAAAATGCCAAAAAGAAAGGCGCACCCGAAAATTTAAAAGGCGCTTCCTCATGCGTGAAAAAATAAAATAAGTTGGTCATTACCGGAGGTCCGATAATGGATGTTGCACTCATTAAACTCGTTAATGCTCCCTGCAATTCTCCCTGCTCATTTGAAGGAACCGATTTTGTGATCACAGACTGCAATGCAGGACCGCAGATTCCGCCTAAACAATAAGGAACTAAAAACACAAACATCATCCAGCCTTGAGATGCGAATGAGAACAGCAGCAATCCTATCGCATATAAAATTAATCCGTAGTAAATACTTTTTTGCTCGCCGAGTTTTGGAGTTGTCCATCTTATTAAAACTCCCTGAACCAAACCTACCAAAAGACCAACAACGCCTAAAGAGATTCCGACCATTCTTTCCGTCCAGTCAAATTCATACATGGTAAAAAAGCTCCAGTTGCTTTGTACCGCATGACCTGCAATATAAATTAAAATCAAAGCGAAAATTAAGCCTGAAATTTCAGGATATTTTCCTAAAAATCTGAATGAGCCAACCGGATTTGCACGTTTCCAGCTAAACTCGCGTCTTTTGTCTTTATCTAAACTTTCAGGAAGGATGAAATAACCGTAAAGGAAATTTAAAAGGCATAAACCTGCTGCTGCATAAAACGGAACCCGAGCTCCGTAATGTCCTAAAATACCTCCTAAAACAGGGCCAATAATAAAACCTAAACCAAATGCTGCACCAATCAACCCGAAGTTTTTGGCTCTGTCTTTATCTGTAGAAATATCTGCGATATAAGCGCTTGCTGTGGTAACACTTGCACCGGTAATTCCGGCAATAATTCGTCCTATAAACAGCCACAAAATTGTCGGAGCAAGAGCCAGCAAAATATAATCAATAGCAAAACCGAAAAGTGAAATCAAAATGATCGGTCTTCTTCCAAACTTGTCACTAAGATTTCCGACAACCGGAGAAAAAACAAACTGAACAAAAGCATAAGCAAAACCAAGCCAGCCTCCGTATTTTGCAGCTTCGCTGATGTCTGCATGAATCAGTTCTTTAATCAGTTGCGGAACCACAGGAATGATGATTCCCCATCCCGTTATATCTATCAGCAATGTGATAAATATAAAACTCATTGCCGCTTGTTTTTTTGAATTTTCCATTATTGTGCAAAAATAGGCAAATCGAAAAAAATATTCATTCTAAATTGGTGAATTGTTTTTGGTTGGTTGATGTTATTGGTTGATAGTTGATAGATAATTTTTTATTTTTTTTTTATAATAAAAAAAGAGCCTTTCTTGTGAAAGGCTCTTCAATATATTTAATGTAGTTGATATTACTTTGTAGCAAGCAATTCTTTATCTGAAGAAGATTTGCCGTGTACTTCTTCTTCTTTCCCTGCTTTAAGGAAGTCGTAAGCAATTGCCGATGCAATGAAGATGGATGAATATGCTCCAAAACCAATACCGACTAACAATGCAAACATAAATCCTCTAAGGTTGTCTCCACCAAAGATGAAGATCGCAAAGATCACCAATAATACGGTAAATGTAGTGTTGAACGTTCTACCTAATGTACTGGAAATTGCATCATCAAACAATCCTGATAAAGTAAGCGCTTTCTTCTCTCTCAGATATTCTCTGATTCTGTCGAAGATAATTACAGTATCATTGATCGAATAACCCAATACTGTAAGAATAGCTGCCACAAAATCCTGATTGATCTCCATATTGAAAGGCATTATTTTGTGCAATAAAGAGTATGCTCCCAAAATAATGATGGCATCGTGAAATAACGCAGCAACCGCTCCTAAAGAGAACTGCCATTTTCTAAATCTAAATAAGATATAAATAAAGATTCCCGCTAAAGCAGCAACAACAGCCAAAATACCATGCAGCTGAATATCGTCAGCAACTGTAGGTCCTACCTTTTCAGAAGAGATAATTCCCGCATTTCCTCTGTCTGCCGATTTGAAATCTGCTAAACTCAGGTTTGAAGGAAGCTCAGATTTTAATCCTTCATATAATTTCTGTTCAATAGTCTGGTCAGCATTTAAAGATTCATCGTCGATAAGGTAATCGGTAGAGATTTTCATTTGCTTATCGTTACCGAAAGTTTTTACTTCAACCGAAGAGTTTTTACCATCCTGAGTTTTGAAAAGTTTTGCAAGATTATGCTCAATATCATCAGCATTTACATTTTTTTCAAATTTAACTACGTAATTTCTACCTCCTGTAAAATCGATTCCGTATTTGAAACCATGTGTAAAGATTGATACAAGACTTATTACTGTTAATACCGCTGAAATTCCATAAGCAATTTTTCTTTTTCCGATAAAATCGATCCAGGTATTTCTGAATAAATTTTTGGTTGGCGCTGTCCAAACAGACAATCCTTTTCCTTTATTTAATCTGCTGAAGATCATTACTCTCGATAATAAAACCGAAGTAAACAATGTCATCACGATACCAATTCCTAAAGTAATTGCAAATCCTTTGATAGGACCTGTACCGAAGAAAAATAATACAGCCGCCGTCAATAAAGTCGTTAAGTGACCATCGATAATAGCACTCAATGCATGTTTGAAACCGTCTTTGTAAGCTTCTAAAATATTTTTTCCTGCAAACAATTCTTCCTTAGTTCTTTCATAGATAATTACGTTGGTATCTACAGCCATCGCCATTGTAAGTACAATACCTGCAATCCCCGGAAGTGTAAGTGTAAAGTCTCCGGAATCCATAATTCCGAAAATATAGAAAAGGTTGATGATCATGGCAATTACTGCATAAACACCAGCTCCCCCGTAATAAAATATAATATAAACAATAATAATTAAGAATGCGATAGCAAAAGACATTACACCTGCATCGATAGATTCCTGTCCTAAAGACGGACCTACTTGTGTAGCCTGTACTACTTTTGCACCTGCAGGTAATTTACCAGCTCCTAAAACGTCTACCAATTCTTTAGCTTCTTCCTGAGAGAAGTTACCAGAGATCTGAGTTCTACCGTTAGGAATTGCACCCTGTACATTTGGCGCAGTATATACTCTGTTATCTAAAGTTACAGCAACCGGTTTACCTACGTTTTTCTCAGTAAGGGTTTTCCAGTCTTTAGCACCTTTAGAATCCATTTGCATATCTACCACCACTCTGCTCAATTCATCGTAACCGATGTTTGCAGTTTCTACAGCGCCATCTACCGGAGCTTTTTGGTTAACATTACCTCTTACAGCATACAGAACCAAGCTTTTTTCATCTGTAGATTCTGGCTTGTAACCCCACATAAACTGGGTATATTTAATATTTGCAGGACGTAAAGACTGTGCAATTTTACTGTTTAAGATCTTGTTTACTTTTGCAGTATCTGTCAATTTTACACTTCCTACAGAGCTCATGCTTCCTGATTTTCCGCCTTGCATAAGGTTTAGGAAATTGGTGTTTTTTGCAACTCCCATAGAGTCACCTTTTGTAGCAACTGCCGCTGTTAAAGTCTGGAAATAAGGTGCAACTTCAGCAAATTGCTGTACTTCCCAAAACTGAAGCTTTGCAGAAGTCTGAAGCATTTTCTTCACCTTATCGATATCTTTCATACCCGGCATTTCTACAGAGATTCTTGCCGTTCCCGGAACTCTCTGTACGTTTGGCTGAATAGCTCCCAGTTTATCAATTCTGGTTCTGATAACCTCAAAAGCGGTACCTACAGAAAGATCAATTCTTTTCTTAACGATGCTTTTTACCTGCTCATCCGTGGTGTTGAATTTAATCTCAGAAAGATTAGTATTTCCGAAGATTTCAGGATCTGCAAGTTTAAGGTTTGCACCTTTTGCTTTGTTTACGGCATCAAACTCAACAAAGAAATTGTCGATATAAGATTTAGTAGAGTTTTTCTGAGCTTCGTCTGTTCTGTTCAGCGCTTCAATAAGAATAGGATTGGTAGAATAATTGGTTAAATCATTCACCAGATCTCTCTGATTGATCTCCAAAAGAACGTTGATCCCCCCTTTCAGGTCAAGACCAAGCTTCATTTCTTTGTCTTTTGCCTTAGCATAAGAAAGTTCTGTAAACCCAAGATTTAAAGTTTCGTCCTTTAATCTCTGAATTTCTTTCTCGTTTCCGTTCGCAGCTTCGATTTGCGATTCAATTTTGCTGGCGTACCAGGTTGGTAATAGCTCATTTAAGCAAATTAACCCTAGTACAATAGCAACAATTGTAATAAGTCCTTTTCCTTGCATTTTGTTATAACTACGTTAAATTAAGTCGGCAAATATAATGATTTTATTGATATTTTATGAACTTTTAACAACAGAAATGGTTTATTTTCAGATATATCGGCAATCTGGTTTTAAAGATATTTTCCGGTCTATTTTCTTTAGCATTAAAAATAAGTATTGGTACAAAATTTTCATTCAAAACTTTACAACACCTTAAATCTCAAAATATTATGAAAAAACTATTACTTTCATTAACATTATTTTCTTCTTTAATCATACAATCTCAAAGCTTTGTATTAGAAGAATTTGCAACCGGACTTACAAGTCCTGTAGAAATTACTAACGCAAACGACAGCCGCCTTTTTGTAGTACAACAAAATGGAATCATTAAAATAATACAACCTAACGGAACGATAAATTCTGCAGATTTTTTAAATATAAGCAGTAAAATACTGTTCGGCGGTGAACGCGGACTTTTAGGACTTGCTTTTCATCCTCAATACTCTTCAAACGGGTATTTTTTTGTTTATTATAATAACACGGCAGGAAATATTATCGTAGCAAGATATTCTGTAAGTACCGCAAATGCAAATGTTGCAGATCCTAATTCTGAGAAAATTATTTTAAATATTCCAAAACCTTTTGATAATCACAATGGCGGAAGCATTCACTTTGCTCCTGACGGAAATTTATGGGTGGTAACAGGAGATGGCGGAAGCGGCGGTGATCCTAATAACAATGCTCAGAATAAAAATTCTTTATTAGGAAAAATGCTTAGAATTGATATTAATTCTACCGCTGCATACAATATTCCTGCAGGAAATCCTTTTGCAGGAGCCGGAGTTGACGGCGCTGACGAAGTCTGGTCTTACGGTTTAAGAAATGCATGGAAATATTCGTTTGACTTAACCAGCGGAAACGTAATGATTGCTGATGTAGGACAAGGATTATTTGAAGAAATCAACCGAATGCCGATAACACAAGCAGGAATCAATTATGGATGGAGATGCTACGAAGGAAACAATACGTACAACACAACCGGTTGCGCCGCTTCTTCAACAATGACATTTCCTGTTGCTGTGTACGATCATTCAGGAAGCAAATGTTCCATTACCGGTGGTTATGTTTACCGTGGAACTCAAAACCCGTCTTTACAGGGAAAATATTTTTTCGCAGATTACTGTTCTTCGCAAATCGGCACAATGGATCCCAATAATTCAATTTCTTGGACGACACCATTTACCGGAAATAATTTTTCGACTTTCGGAGAAGATAATCTGAAAGAACTTTATGTGGCTGCCGTAAATAATGGTAAAATTTACAAAATTACCACAACTACTTTGGGAGTACAAGATGCTGCATTTAATCAAGTCAGAGTTTACCCAAATCCTGCATCAGAAAGAATTTTTGTGGATGGATTGAAAGGTAACAACAATATTGCCGAAATTTTCAGTACCGAAGGAAGAAAGGTTTTAGATGAAACAAAATTCGATTTTGATAACGGTATTAACATCTCAGGAATCCCCGCAGGAGTTTATTATATCAATATTAAATCGGGAGATTTGAAATCTTTTAGTCAAAAAATCATGATTAAATAATTTAAGAGCTTGTTTAAATAAAAATAATTTATCTCGCAGATTTTGCTGATTGAGCAGATTAAT